>CAUQYP010000004.1:0-66513 GCA_963522035.1 uncultured Noviherbaspirillum sp.
GCCGTCGCCGGCGCCGCCGCGGCGGCCGCACCGGCGCATCGACAGCGACATCGCCGCCATTCTCTACACCTCGGGCAGCACCGGCCAGCCCAAGGGCGTCGTGCTGTCCAATCGCAACATGGTGGCCGGCGCCCGCAGCGTCGCCGCTTACCTGCATAACCGGCCGGAAGACCGCATCCTGTCCGTGCTGCCGCTGAGTTTCGATTACGGCTTGTCGCAACTGAGCACGGCTTTCCTGAGCGGCGCCTGCGTCGTGCTGATCAATTACCTGCTGCCGCGCGACATCGTGCGCATGGTGGCGAAAGAGCGCATCACCGGCCTGGCCGCGGTGCCGCCGCTGTGGATACAGCTGGCGCAGCTCGACTGGTCCGAAGGCGGCACGCTGCGCTACCTGACCAACTCCGGCGGCGCCATGCCGCGCACGACAGTTGCACGGCTGCGGCTACTGCTGCCTCAAGCCGAGATCTACCTGATGTATGGTCTGACCGAGGCGTTCCGCTCGACCTACCTGCCGCCGTCCGAACTGGAACGCCGGCCCGACTCGATCGGCCGCGCCATACCGAATGCCGAGGTCATGGTCGTTCGTCCCGACGGCAGCCCGTGCGCGCCCGACGAGCCTGGCGAACTGGTGCACCGCGGCGCGCTGGTGGCGCTGGGCTACTGGAACGATGCGGCCCGCACCGCCGAGCGCTTTCGCCCGGCGCCCGGACGCGAAGCCGGGCTGCCGCTGCCGGAAATCGCGGTCTGGTCGGGCGACACGGTCAGGATGGACGCTGAAGGCTTCCTGTACTACATCGGCCGCAGCGACGACATGATCAAGGTCTCGGGCTACCGGGTCAGTCCGACCGAGGTCGAGGAAGTGGTGCATGGCGCCGGCGGCGTGCTGGAAGTCGCGGCAGTCGGCGTGCCGCATCCGGCGCTGGGCCAGAGCATTGCCGTCGTCGCGGTCGCGCTGCCGGAGGCGCCGGCCAGCGTCGACAGCGTGCTCGACGCCTGCAGGCGCGCGCTGCCAGCCTACATGGTCCCGGCGCGGGTCGAGATCCGCCATGCCAGCCTGCCGCGCAACCCGAACGGCAAGATAGACCGCAAGCTGCTGCAGGCCGAGCTTGCAGGCCAGCCCGACCATGCCGACCAGGCCAACCAGAACAACCAGACCACGAGCAGCGCCGCATCATGAGCCACACCAAACCCGTACATGCCCCGCAAACGCATTTCGGCGTGGTGGACAACGGCCTGCAGGTTGGCGGCATCGGGCTGACCCGGCTCGCGCAGCGGGTCGGCGGCACGCCGTTCTTCGCCTACGACCGCAGCTTGCTGAGCGGCCGCGTCGCGCATTTGCGCACCAGCCTGCCGTCGGCGCTGCAACTGCATTTTTCCGTCAAGGCCAACCCGATGCCGGCGCTGGTGCAGCACATGGCCGGCCTGGTCGACGGTTTCGATGTCGCCTCCGCCAGCGAGATGCGGGTGGCGCTCGACACGCCGATGGCGTCGGCTGCGGTCAGCTTCGCCGGCCCCGGCAAGACCGACGCCGAATTGACCCAGGCGATTGCCGCGGGCGTGGTGCTGAGCCTGGAGTCGCCGAACGAAGCCGTGCGCGCCGCCCGCATCGGCGCAGCGCTGGGACTGGCGCCACGGGTCCTGCTGCGCATCAATCCCGACTTCGAGATGAAGTCGTCGGGCATGAAGATGGGCGGCGGCGCGCGCCAGTTCGGGGTCGACGCCGAGCAGGCGCCGGTACTGCTGCGCGAGATCGGCGCGCTGGGCCTGGACTTCCACGGGCTGCAAATCTTCAGCGGTTCGCAAAGCCTGTCGGTATCGACCATCGTCGACGCGCAGGCCAGCACCTTCGAACTCGCCCGGCGCCTGGCGGACCATGCGCCGGCGCCGGTGGCGCTGCTCAATATCGGCGGCGGCCTTGGCATTCCGTATTTTCCGGGCGAGTCGGCGCTCGACCTGCGGCCCATTGCCGACAACCTCGACGCCTGGCTGCCGCACATGCGCGACGCGCTGCCGCAGGCGAACGTGGCGATGGAACTGGGCCGTTACCTGGTCGGCGAAGCCGGTGTCTATGTCACCCGCGTCACCGACCGCAAGGTGTCACGCGGGCAGGTGTTCCTCGTCACCGACGGCGGCATGAACCACCAGCTTGCCGCATCCGGCAACCTGGGGCAGGTCATACGCAAGAACTACCCGGTCGCCATCGGCACGCGGATGGAAGCGCCGGCTGACGACATGGAAAGCGTGAATATCGTCGGCCCGCTGTGTACGCCGCTGGACATCCTGGCCGACCGCATGTCCTTGCCGCGCGCCGATGTGGGCGACCTGGTCGTCGTGTTCCAGTCCGGCGCGTACGGACCGAGCGCAAGTCCGGCCGGGTTTTTGAGCCGGCCTGCTGCGACTGAGGTACTGGTATAGCCACCATGTAATTGTTGGATGCCGTGTATTGCCGGCTTGGAAAAGTTACAAAACATTTTTATCAATTTCACAAAATACGCAAAGCAACGCGTTTCATGAAGGGAGCCATACCATGGCCAATATCTATCCAGTCATCCTGTCCGGCGGCTATGGCACCCGCCTCTGGCCGCTTTCGCGCGCGGCGCTGCCCAAGCAACTGCTGCCGCTGGCATCGGAAAAAACCATGTTGCAGGAAACCGCCTTGCGTGTCGCCGGCCGGCCTGAACTGCAGCCGCCGCTGCTGGTCTGCGGCGACGAGCACCGTTTCCTGGTCGCCGAACAACTGCGCGAGATCGGCATCAAGCCGACCGGCATCCTGCTCGAACCCGAGGGCCGCAACACCGCGCCTGCCGTTGCCGCCGCGGCGCACTTCCTGCTGGCGCGCGACAAGGAAGCGGTCATGCTGGTGCTGCCCGCCGACCATGTGATCAGCGACACCGACGCCTTCCATGCCGCCATCCAGCGTGCGCTGGACGTGGCGCTGGGGCAGGGCGCGCTGGTTACGTTCGGCATCGACCCGACCGGCCCGGAAACCGGCTACGGCTATATCCGCCGCGGCGCGCCGGTCGCACAGTTCGACGGTTGCTACGCAGTCGAGCGCTTCGTCGAGAAGCCGGACGCCGCTACCGCGCAGGGTTTCCTCGACGATGGCAACTACAGCTGGAACAGCGGCATGTTCCTGTTCGAAGCGTCGCGCTACCTCGAGGAACTGTCGCGCTTCCAACCGAAGATCGCCGAACAGACCGGCGCCGCCATGGCTGGCCGGCATGGCGACCTGGACTTCTGCCGGATGGACACGGCTGCCTTCGCCGCCTGCCCATCGGATTCAATCGACTATGCGGTGATGGAACATACCAAGCATGCAGTCGTGGTGCCGGCCAATTTGGGCTGGAACGACGTCGGTTCCTGGTCGGCGCTGTGGGAAGTGCAGCAGGGAGACGATAACGGCAATGTGCTGCGCGGCGACGTCTATACCGACAACGTGAAGAATTCGCTGGTCCGCGCCGAAAGCCGCATGGTCGCACTGATCGGCGTGCAGGACCTGGTGGTCGTGGAAACGGACGACGCCGTGCTGGTCGCGCACAAGGACCAGGTGCAGCAGGTGAAGAAAGTAGTCGAGCACCTGAAGAACAGCAAGCGTACCGAGCACTTGAACCACACGCGCGTTTATCGCCCATGGGGCTATTACGAAGGCATCGACGCCGGCAGCCGCTTCCAGGTCAAGCGCATCATGGTCAAGCCGGGCGAAAAATTGTCGCTGCAGATGCATCATCACCGCGCCGAGCACTGGGTCGTGGTCCGCGGCACTGCCCGCATCACCTGCGGCGAAACCGTCAAGCTGCTGAGCGAGAACGAGTCGACCTACATTCCGATCGGCGTCACCCATCGCCTGGAAAACCCCGGCAAGATGCCGCTGGACATCATCGAAGTACAGTCCGGCAGCTACCTGGGCGAGGACGATATCGTGCGATTCGAAGATATCTACGCGAGGGCAGAAGCAAAGTAAAACAAGGGTGTTGCTGTCGAAAAAATTTACAGGGTGATGACAAGTGCGACGCAAGTACTTGAATCACCTTGTTTCTTTTGTAGGCATGGATATTGCTAATATTCATCTGTAACAGTTTGTAAGAGCTTCATGCGCGCTGGTTTAACATTGCATGAAACTGCTGCGGGCGACACTGGCGCTGTTACCAGACGCTGTGCTGCCATACAAGGATAAAAACAGATGATGAGCACTCAAGAGCACTATGTCGGCAGCACCCCGGAGATGGCGCCGACAAGATTCGTGCGCCGCGACTTCCTAAGCGCACATATCGTGGAAGTCGGATTGTTGTTGCAGGAACAGTTTGGCGTCGAACATGCAGCCGCTTTCCTGAAGGACAATTTCATTCATCTCGACGTCGCCATGCGCGTCCTGCTGAGACCGAGCGAGCGCCGGCGGCACCACGCCTGACGCGCCTTATTTGCCGTCGACCAGGCGGCTGATGTATTTCCCCGGTATCGCGTAGGTGATGCCGCTCGGATTGCTGATGGCGTTTTCCTTCACGCCCTTTACATACACCATATTAATGATGCCGACGACCCCGCCTGTCTTCGGGTCGAACACCGGGCTTCCGCTATTCCCCGGATACGCCGTGGCGTCCAGCTGGAACACGGCGAACGGCGAGCGCTGCATCTGCGCAATGGTCTTGGCGTCGAGCTGGCGCGCATTCGCCGCCGGAATGGCAATCGGCGTAATGGCCGACAGCATGGCCCGGTGCGTGACATGCCGCATGCCCAGCAGCATGCCGAGCGGGAAGCCGGTAAAACCCAGCTCCTGTCCTTCTTCCACGCGCTCCGAATCCTGCAGCGCCAGCACAGGCAGCGGCGCGCCGCTGATGCGCAGGTGCGCAAGGTCGTGTTCACGGTCCACGCCGGCTACCGACGCCACGCGGAACGTGGGGTTGGCGCCTTCGCCGGTAATAATCCCCAGCATTTCATTTTGCCCGCTGTTGAGTGCCGCCGGCAGCACGTGGGCATTGGTAATGATGCTGAGGCCGTCGCCGATGGCAAAGCCGGTGCCGCGGAACTCCGCCGCCGGGCTCCGGGTTTGCTGGAACGTGCCGACGGCAACCACCGCCGGCTTCACGCGCTTGATCACATCGACCATGTCCTGCGCCTGCACGGCCAGGGGAAGCGCAGCGCACAGCGCGAGGGTAGTCAGGCAAGCGCGGCGAGAAACGTTGGGCATGGCGTGGGGCTCACAGTGATGATGAAAGGAAAGATTGCAGCATAGCAGACAGTGCGTTTATCGGATGTCTCCGGACGTCCCAATATCGCCGGCCAGCTCGTGATAACGCAGGCGGTACCAGGCGATGCCCAGGAGTTCGTAGACGGCGTACCAGGATTGTCGCAAGCCCTCGGCGCTGGGCAGGAAGGCGGCAGCAGTTAGCGGCGGATGGCTGAAGAACAGGGTAGGCGCAGCGACCACGTCGAGGCCGGCCCGCTGGAATGCGGTGCGGGCCCGCGCCATATGCATCGCATCGGTCACCAGCAGCACGCGCCGTACCGCATCCGGCCGTAGCTGGGCGGCGCTGAAGGCCGCGTTCTCGGCCGTATTGCGCGACTTGCCCTCGACCCACTTGACCGGAACGCCGAAGTCATCGCGCAGCGCCGCTGCCATGGCGTCGGCCTTGGACCAGGACGTATCGTCCACCAGTCCGTTCCCGCCGCTGACCAGCACCGGCAACTTCGTTGCCCGCTGCAGCCGCGCCGCGTAGCGCAGCCGCGCCAGCGCGACATAGTCCGGGATGTCGCGCCCGTCGTACTCGGGCGCGTCGCGCAGCCGGCCGGCGGCCAGCACCACGATAGCCTGGGCGCCGGTGTTGTGGACGACCTGCAGCGGCGCGGTCAGCTGTTCGAGCGGCCGGACGAACAGGCGGGCGCCGGCCGTGGTGGACAGGATGAACAAGGCGACGACAGCCGCACCGGTCAGCACGCGTCCACCCCGAGGAAAGCGGCGCCGGATCAGCAAGCCGATGGCCATCAGCAGGAACAGGCTGCTGGGCGGCAGGATTAATTCACGGGGAATTTCATTGAATGCGGCGAGGACTGCGGTGACGCTCATGGCTTGCTTCGCTCCGGGTTGCAAATGCCGCGCAAGTAGACCTGATCGGGCCAGTGGCCGTCAAGGAAATGGGCTTGTTCGAAGCGAAATATTCCTGCCCTTGAATGTCCTTGTAGCCACATCCCGGCATGCTAGAATCCTGACCTCATTCAAGCCCGAGTGGTGAAATTGGTAGACACAGCGGACTTAAAATCCGCCGCTTACCCGAGAGGGGGCGTACCGGTTCGATTCCGGTCTCGGGCACCATCTTCCTATAAAGACAGAAGCAAATCCAGCGATCTAGCTACGGTCGGTCGTGCCCGCTTCAGTTCCGCAAATTCCCCTAGTTCCGCAAAAAGAAATTTCTCGTGCAGAGTAGGCTTAAGATTTTTTCACAATTCGGTAGCACGCTGATATCGCTCGAGGTCTTGCTGCCGTCGTTAGATAAGCCCCGGAACCGTTACGTACGAGGTAAAAAGATGCCAATCGAAAACGACCCTGCTTCTACACATGCGCATTACGCAAATATTATTGATTGGCTGGATTTGTGCGACTAGAAGAGGGGGCTTGGAGATGAAACGATTCTATAAATTTACTTTTGCCTTGAGATCGTTCAATTTGCTTTGGCAGGGGCTTCATTCCAATGATTAAGAGAGCGGCCTGCTGCAGCCGTGCCCGCTGCTGACACCGCTGGAAGGTAGGACCGAGGCAGATGTGTTGCGCAAGCTGGTCGAGGTGGGCGAGGCCTACGCCGAGTGCGCGGACGGCAAAGCGGCGCCATGGTCGAGTCAGACTGCCTACTATTTTATTTCGCCTTGTGCCGACGCCGGCTCGATCACGGCAAGCGCGGCGGAACTTCATCCGCAAATCCCATCAATGGTGGGGCCCGCATTTCATCTATCAGTACAAGAATCGGGCCGGCAGATTACGTCAGGTGCATTTCGTTCCGAAAGCGCCGGAGGAAGGTCGGGTCCTCCCTCCGTGGAAGTTCGATGGGCGGGTGCCGTGGGGAGATTGAAAAAGGCCCCGAAGGGCCTTTGTTTTAGCATCGGGGAAGCGCCGCTCTTGCTGATGGAGCTGCCCAGGCTGGCAGTCGGTTATGACCCAGTTCGCCCAGGCACGCATGAGCGGAGGCAATGATGGCGCGCAGGAAATCCGCGAGGACATCAACGCCTTCAACCAGAAAAATCCCGCGCGGCGCATCACAGGCCAGAACCTAGTATCGAGCCTGCGTGCCCGCGACTGGCGCTTCGAGGACGCCAGCCAGGACATCTACTTGCCGAAGAAGCGCCGCGGCGTCATGAAAGCGGGAGAGTTTGCTGCGGAGGACGAAGGCTGATGCCCGCCCGTCTGGTGAGCGCACTTCTCACCAATTGCATCAGCGGATATTCGACCATTCGCGAGATAACGATGCAGGATCCAATGGCGCTTGTCACCAGAAGCAAGTAAAGGACATCGAGCGGCATGGCGGTATGAAGGCCGGCAATGGTCAGGAGTTTGTAGTAAACGCCGATGCAGGGGATGTGCAGGAGGTAGGTCGCGTAGGATGCGGTGCCGAGCTGTGTCAGAAAGCGCGGGGCACTGAGCCATCCGTTTTGATTTGCGGCGGCGATGCCGATGACGATCAACATCGAACTCAGACCATACGCGATGGGCGCCACTGGTGTGTACGCATTGAACCGGCCCATATTTTCAGCAAGGGAAAAACTGGCGAACGCACCGATGCCAATTGCCAGCACGGGATAGATCAAGTGCGTTGGCAGTTTCCGCATCAGGACCGCAGCGAGAATACCAAAAAAGAATTCCAGATTGTAGGTGGATGCCAGCCGTGCCAAGACGGGTGAATCAGTATGTCCTTCGCCCACTCCCCAAGCCACCAGGATGAAGCAGAACCAGCCGGCGAACAGGGCAATGCCGAGTTGCCGGTGTAGCAGCGCGACGGCGAATATCAGGTAAAACATAATTTCATGCTGCAGGGTCCAGGCCACACCGACGTCGCCCCCGAATGGAAGCAGCGTGGCATGCTGCAGGATGGTAAGTGGACCGGGAAATGGCTGTGTGCTGGAGAAGTAGGTAAGCACAAGCGCGACCGCCAGCGAGAACCAGAACAACGGGTAGATGCGCGTAAACCGGCGCTCAAAATAGGTGGCGACACTGGACGGCTTGCCGACATCCTTCCTGTGGACATAAAAAATGATGAATCCGGACAGGACGAAAAAGAAGTCCACGCCCGCATGACCGAACTGGGCGACGCCATTTAAGGGCATGATGCCAAAATTTAGGTTGAGATGGCGCGCAGCATGGTAGAAAACCACCAAGATGGCAGCAATGCCACGTGCGGCCTCAATGCCGGAAAGTTTACGAGCTGCGGCCGACGCATTGCTCCGTCCCGTCATGATATCTCCCTGTGGATTTTATTATGTGCACTATTGAAATAGTATCTTATAGAAATATTTCTGTGTTGATATTATTAATTTGACGTAACTGCCTCCGATCGAATTTCGACTCGAGCGGTTTTAAGGGAAAGGTGAACTTTTAGCGAGGTAATGTGCGCCTACTAATGATTTATATAGCCAGCACGTTTGCTTCCTAAGGTCGGTCAGTCAAAATCGCCCATGCGGTCTTAATGCCGACCTTGGGTCATGTCGTATGCATGCCGCTTTGAGTCCATCCTTAGCTTCATTGTGCGGATGCGAAAAACAGAAAGGCACAACACTTTTGTGAAACGTCTCAATCTTCCAGCGCTGCGTGTAGCAGTGCAATGAAGTGCAACTTTTCGATTGCCTCGCAGCGTGACGACATAGGCAAGTTCGAAATTTATTTTCAATCCATGGGTTTCCTTGCATGAGGAATGTTTCGCTCTCGTGTACAGATGATAGTAAGGTCAACGTCGCGTAGACAATCTGCTTTACGATTTAAGGCAGAACATGAATACGTGGTATCGCAGCTCAAGCGTCTCCGAAGCTGGCTTCCAGTTGTTATCAACGACCTCGACTTAATGCAGTGCCTTTACCCACACTTCTCCCATCTCGGTGCTAACGGTATGCTGCATAACTTATGTCAGCAATCTACGTAGGCAGGCACGAGGAAGTGGTTCTTCAGTTCACATCCGGTACAGAACAATCCATAAATATCACTTATATTTAAGATTGATTTAATGCAACTTTTAATTAAAAGAGCAATCATGGGTATCGCACAGCAAGTGTCTAACAAACTCCGCAGGACCTATTATCAGTTTCTATACAACGTCGCTGTTAGACGCATCCTTGACACGTCAGCGCTCACGTCAGGATCAATGCCGCTGACAGTTTTATCAATGGTGCATAAACGCGATGTCATGGCCTATCTGGTCGCCATCAAGTCGTTTGCTCGCTACGTCAATCCCCAGCAGATAGTGGTAGTCTGCGATCCTTCCATAACGGAAATTGATCGCTTCCAACTGCAAGCTCATATACCGCACCTCGTGCTGCGTCGCGCAGATGAATTCACGCATCCCGACATTCCACGCGGTGGCACTTGGGAAAGACTATATGCAATCTCGAAGTATTCCCGCGACGGTTATGTCGTCCAGCTCGACGCGGACACCATTACGATGTTGCCGCCGGCCGAGGTGATCAATGCTGTCATGGCAAATGTCGGGTTTGTCATGAGTGGTAACCTTGGCAACGTCTTAATGAGTCTGCAAGAAACCGAAGACAATGTAGCATCTTGGGGCCCCGCTGATCCGTGGGAGGACATGCAGGCAACCGTCGAACGCAACATGGCAAGAAGTAATCTCCCGGACCAGGCACGCTATGTGCGCGGCTGTTCCGGATTCACCGGATTTCCCTCGTCCGACACGATGACCGATGAGCTGCTGCAATTTTCGAGAACCATGCAGGCGCTATATGGCAAGCGCTGGGCCGAGTGGGGCACGGAGCAAATCACGTCCAATTACCTAATCGCCAATGTCCGTGACACGACTGTTCTGCCCTTCCTGTCCTATGGAACACCGGATGTGCTGCATGCCGAATCGATCATGACCCACTTCATTGGATTCATGCGCTTCACGTCTGACAAGTATCGCGTCGCCACGCTTCAAACAATTCAACAACTAAAATCGGCAGCTGCGCTGGAAGAGACGACCGCATTTATGGGTCCTGGTAAAATTTAGATTGCACTCATTACAACGGAGTTCGGACGACGCGCTATTCGCGTCGCTTTCTATGCGAAAAAAAGAATACGTAAAAAATTGAAATAATAATAGAGATGGCTATCGGATAAACTTTTGCAAGATTCTGTTCACTGAGGTGCGAACCGGCCGAGAAGCCATGCGACAAGTAAAAGCAGAGGATTTTAAGTAAATTGATGCGCCAATTTCTTTTATCTTGCGCCATAGCGAAAAGGCTAGCGACAGCAGAATGACTGAGATAGTCTCCACACAGAAACCAATCTTTCCCTCCTATAAAAGATGCAAGCAAAATCGGGAGCGGCCACGCTAGGAAAAGTGCCATCAAACGTTTTCCTAGACTGCAGGATAGGATCAAAAAGTTAAAGTCGTAGAATTGAATTTCCAGTCATAGTACCCATAAGCTGCCATCAGTAAGATGCCTTCCAAAAGCTTTGGAATCATCGTGAGCCTGAACAGGGTCTTTGACAAGTAGTGGTTCTCGCTCGCCACCCCGTAATAAAAACACAGTGGTAATGATCGAAAGCGAAAACAGAAACGTGGGATAAAGGTGCGGCCGGCATGCAACGGCGAATTTGGACACGCTACTATTTACGACCAGTCAGGCAACTTACCCTAATCATTCATTAGTTAATGATTGCAAGCATCGCTGGCTTTGGCAAATGTGTAAACAGCACAGCGAGGCTAAGAAAAGAATTTATCGAACCACCGCCAATCTACGCGCAATCGTTTTCTTCAGGCGTTGCATACTATAAATCAATGTCGCAAAGCTCTTTCTCACAACATCAAGGTGGACAACCGAATCCGTCAGCTTTGAATAGTGGGACTTGAAGATGCCCGCATGGGAGAGGTGTTTGTAAATACTGTACTCCAAGCCAATATCCGTCTGGCTATTGACGAGGCGCGAGTTGTATTTATCCACGATACGGCTGATCGCAAGAGTATAGGGAATGGGCCCCGTCACCCGTAATACGCCTAGCCTACCGGTTCCATGTATAGCTGGATTATATTTATCGATGTTGCATAGAACGGTCTCGATCACAGCTTTTAGATATGGATGACCTGAAGCGCAAGCGATTTGCCATTGTTGATACTCACCGCGCCCTAGTCCTACCAGTTCATCATGGCGTCCAAATCCTGGGTACTGCTCATCATCGCCATTTGCCCAATGTGATAATAAATAGCAATCATCTTCCTTAAGTGAAGCGCTGAACGATTTGCTCGCAGAGCTTTTTATGTCGAGATATACTCCGCCGCATTTGTACATCAACAAATAGCGAAAAAGGTCAGCCTTCGCTGCGCCATATGCGTCATCAATACGGCAAAAATAATTCCAGACGACCGGTGGATAATTAGATGTGATAAAACTTCTAATATCGCTATCATCGTAGAAGCGATACTCCCAGCCAGGATTAAGTTCTTTAAGCCTTTGGACATTTTTCTCCAAATCAGGCGGTAGAACGCGATCATAGAAGGTTTGATGGATTATTTTCGGTATGCCGGTGCCTTGTGCAAATGTCGGTACCCTATCTCGATCGGGAACCGTGTTTAGCCTTGGAAAAACTGCGTCTTTGAATTTCATAAGTTATGTAGCACTGGAAGAAACAGAAAAACTAATTACTAAAAGATGAACCGCAGTAATCAAAGATTTGCGCATGAGTTACCACATTCATAGAAAATTCAATCACCTTAGACTCTGCACATGCGGCAGAAATACCATGGGCTTCTAAACTGCATACTATAATTCAAAAGCGCAAATGTTAATAATGGAAATTTTCAAAACCTTTGAAATATACCAAAATCTAGGACAAAATAAACGCGACTTAGTTATGAATTAACCGGTTCATTTCTTGCTATGTAGAGAGCCGTTATATTGGAAATAGGTGTACAAATATGTTTATGAGTTGCCCATAAGAAACCAAAAAATTACTAAACTTTATAAGTTCATCAACTCATTAATGCATAAATTATTCCGTCTTCGGCATTATTAAATGCGGATACGGTGCATATAATTTGATGCATAATTAATGATTAAAGCTTTAAAATTTTAATAAAACATGTATTAAAAACCGTTGCAATTTCAAGCGGATTGTATAGTTGCTGTTCGAAGTTTTTTAGCGTAATAAACCGCCGAGATTTTGCATGCTAAACGAAGTAGGGATGGTACCGAGCGCGCATAGTCAGGCGGTCCATATTTACCACAAATAAAATCGAAGACTCCCAAAAGTGCTACGTCGCCATGTGCTTTGAGTCCTCTCTTGTATAACTTATTCACGTCAAAGAGCGCTCTGTCAAAAAGCTTCAACCAAAGCATTCGGCGAAATGCAACCGGTGTATTACTATGCCAGAACAACATTTCGTTGCGTTGTAGCAGATAGGACATATAAAGCGGGTATTCAGCTGCGCTCTTTTTATTTGGGTGCGTGACATCGGCTTCGAAAACGCATCTGCTATGCCAGCCGCCTGCTGCTAATCTTGCTCCGATATCATTGTCGTCATAGTAAGCGAACAAACGATTATCTAGCAGTCCAATATCCCTGAGTGCGTTGACGCGGAGAAGGATAGCAGTTCCGTCCAGCCAAACCTTGTCCGGGTGTGCTGACTGGAATTTCATCGCCTCTTGAATATTAATGATGCGAGTGTACGTTCGATCCCCCCAGTTTGTAGCACTAACACACCTTGCTATGATACTTTCATTCTCGGAATCTCTAAGGACTGGAGACACAGCTCCACATCTCTCTTCAGAAGTCATTGTGGCGAGGAGGTGCGATAGAGCACCGGGCATTACAAGTGCATCATTATTCATTAGCCAAACGTAGTCATAATTCTCATCCATTGCTTTTTGAATTGCAACATTATGCCCGCCTGTGAACCCAATGTTTTCTGGCAGCCGTAACAACTGGACGTTTTCTGAACGCATTGATAATTTTAATGCGTCGAAATCTTCGAGTTGCGATCCGTTGTCGACAATAAAGATGGTTGCATCTAACGTATCATTAATTAATTCGCTCAACAAAGAACGAACACAACTAAGTGTTTTGACCGCATTATTCCAGTTTAGAATGCTGATTAATATTTTTACTTTTTTCATTATTAATGTATGAGAAGAATATGTTTAAGTCTCATCTTATACTCATAAAATCTTACACACAAGAAATATTTCTACTGATGTGATATTTGATGTTGTCTGCAGGGTTGTGCTTATGAGTGTCGAAGGAATTTCGAACGCCTTAACGTATAGAATATGAGAGCACCTAACGTAGCCTGACTGCCATGGCGATTCTGAAATGGATATATAGGAACAGTTTTGCATCAGTGCAAAGGAACCGATTGAACTGAAATCATCGAAAATGAGTCGGATATCGAGTTTTAGAGCATCAGCAGTTCGTGAGCGTTGCAAACACGTTGGTATGTCAAGAATTTTTTTTGCGTAAAAGATTAGAGGAGACTATCCATGCTTTCCAATCATTTACCTGTTGAGGGCATGGTAAGAAACTGGGATTTCGTCGCAGCCCCGGTTTCTTACCGATTAAGAAAGCACTACATCAAACTTTTCTTGATGGGGATGAGCAAACAACCGGCTTACAGGGTATTGACAGCCGTCTATCCTCAATCTAAATGGCTTGTTTACTTTATCTACGCTCCGGCTGGATCATTAAGTCCATCACACTACTTCACGATGTCGAGGCTACGTGACTCGGGCACCAGCTTGCTGGTTGTCTGTGCCGCAAAGACCCCGCTGGATATCCCGCCAGATGTGCACAAATTCGCCGATGCACTGATATGGAAGAGCCTATCGGGCTTTGATTTTTCTGCCTATAAGTTAGCTTTGTCGGCGATCGGCAAAAAGTCACCGCATAGCGATGTCTACGTGCAAAACGACTCAGTCTTTGGCCCATTCAACGATTTCAAGGGGGATTTTGAAAGTCTTAGATGGGGCTTGACCGGATACACTGCATCGTGTGAAGAATCGAACCATATCCAGTCTTACGCCTTTTTCATGCGCGATGTCTGTTCCCTCACGATCGCCAAACTCTCAACGATATTTTTTCCCTTCGTCGCTTTTAATCGTTTTAAGGATGTCGTGGTTCTACAGGAACTGCGCTTTTCGAGAGTCGCGGCGCGTCACATGAAGGTCGGTGCTTTCTGGTTTGAACAAGACAAAACCATAAATCCCGTATTGGTGAAACCATTCGAACTGATTGATGCCGGTTTTCCTTTCCTTAAAAAAGCATTGCTTGGAAAAAATGCGGAGTTTCAGCGGATCGATGAAGTCAAAGCAAGGCTTTATGAATTAAATCACCCTGTAGATATCGCGTAGATACATGTAAGTTTCGTTAGTTTCCTGTTAAAAATCTTAAAAAGACGAAGTGCGTTCAAGTTATGCTTTTAACAGAATCCGAAATAAAACGCGCGGAATCAATGGAAGCTTCCGGCGAGGGTAAAACGCGCCGCCTTTGCCAACCCAGCCATCCCACAAACCCAACTTGCAAGCCATTTCGAGATGAGGGTGTTGATTCATCAACTTGAGTTGCTTCGCGGTCCGATTCAAATTCCACCAGCATATTTTGATAAACTTTATTCCGCTTACGTACTTTCGCCACATCAATCCTACATTTCTTACTGTGTAATAGTAGAAGTGCGCTTTGCGAAGTCCGTCTGTGCTTTGGTGCCAAATTCTTGCATCGAAGACGGTGACATTTTTGAAGCCGGCCTTGCTGCTCCTTAGGGAATAATCCGTGTCTTCCGAATAAGCAAAAAGCTGTTCATCCAGATAACCGATTTCCCGGATGAGTTTTGTGCTGATCAATAATGCCGTACCCCACAGAATGACATTGCCCGAATCCGCTTCCTGCCATTTTTGTGCAGTATGTATATCGGCAGCTTCATCGACGCCATCAAAAGCGGAATTGAGTCGTGTACCGCAGTGCTGGATTTCGTCCGGGCGATGCTGGTGATAAATCACCGGACTGGCGAGACCAACTTCTGAGGCATTCTGGACTGCCAAAACCATTCTTTCCAAGCAATCCGGCTTGACTGTTGCATCGCTGTTGAGCAACCAAACATAGTCAAAATTTTGTTCGATCGCATATTTCATGGCGACGTTATTGCCGCCTGCAAAGCCTAGATTTTTCTCATTCTTTATGAAATGAATGTTGTCGATACTTTCGAGCATTTCAACGGACTCGTTACTGGAACCATTGTCAACGACCACAACCTGATAGTCGAAAAAGCTCATCTGTCGCAAAGATTGAATGCATGAAACTGTATCGTGGTAATTGTTCCAGTTAAGAATAATAATGCAGACAGTAGGGTTCATCGAGATCAATTCAGTTCAATTTCTTAGTTATAAAAATAGCGTTCTAAAAGAATTTTTTCAAGACGCGTTTGAATCGTCCTGCTTCCAGAAAATCAAGTTCGTGCTGTTGAAAGTAGTTATTTCGTGCCAGCCATTTAAGCGTCGAATTTGTGTATGCAATATTATTTTCTATTTTGTACAAATTGGCTTCTGCAGGAAGGCCGTATTTGAAAGTGCCATCGAACTCATGGAGGTATTTCGACCGCATCAGGTAGTCTTCCCATCGTTCGCTGTCCACATGGTACCAATTGCCGGAACTGGGGTTATTTGCCCTTCTGACAGCGATTCGTGTCTTCAATTGGGAGCTCGAACGGTACTGGAAGTGATTGATGAGTAATTTTTCAGCTGACGATACCAGAACCCCGTCACGTGACTTGACCAGTTGGTCGTTTAGCTTCAGCGCATCACTGTACTTAAATAAACGCGGCTCACCGTAGTTGATGAGATAGTGTTTCCGTTGCTTGATTGCCTCAACGCTCGGGTCGAAGACGGAAGCATTATCTTTTTCGGTGAGGTAGAACTGCGCCGATTTTGCTTCGATACAATTTGCGCCGTGTCGCTCGGCAAAATCAATTTTTGGCAGCAGGCTTTCTGCGTAAAGTTCGTCTGCGTCCAAAATGGCCATCCAGTCGCCATTGGCATACGTATGGGCTTGAGAATAGAGAAGTTCGTACTTTAAAGTGTCAGAGTAAGTCGTGTCCGACACATCGATGCATGTGACCAAATCATTGAACTTGCGTGCGATATTTAGCGTGTTATCTGAAGAACCATTGTCATAAAAAAAAATCTTTTCAAACCCGCCAAATTCTTTCAATGAAAGCAAGGTTTGCTCAATGATGTCGCCTTCGTTTTTTGCGATCAGCATGCCGTATAACTTCATGATTCCCTTAAAAATGCAAAGTCCACGATGGCGCTTACCCGATGGCAGCGGCAAGCTATTCCCAAATAACGTTACATCTCCCGCTATTGCCATAATCATTATAACGGCGGTTTTTCCATAAGGTAATATTTAGCGCGAAGTTTGTTTTTATTTTGCAACTTTTTCCGCGGGAGAAGGAACGCGTACCGGCAGCTGTCTACGTGGGGTTGGCTTACAGAGCGGAATTGCCTGACCGGCACATGATGAAAAGCCGTGCGTGAATTTTATTTTCCGCTAAAAACGTAGCTGAAAACGCGAGGACGATCCATTCATCGTACCCCCGCCCTGTGCATCCTCCGCATCGCACTCACCGTCCGTTCCACCAGCAACGCGTTCCGCCTGGGCGCAGGCCGCAGGCAGATAGCCCTGATCGCCGCCGGGTCGCCCAACACGGTCAAACTGTCCCGCGCCCTTGAAAACGCGGTGGTCAGCATGCCGCGATGCACGAAGGCGGGCGAGCCGCCGGTGCAGATGACGATGACTTCCCGGTATTCCGAGCCCTGCGCGGCATGCACCGTCATCGCGTACGCAAGCGCCAGACTTTCAATCGCGCCGCTAGGAAAGCGCACGGTACGGCCGTCGTCCAGCGCCAGTTCCAAGTGCAGCACGCTGGTGCCGGCCGCATCGAGCGCAGCGCCCAGCAGGGTGCCGGTGTCGCCATTGACCACTTGTTCATTGCCCTCAGCGTCCAGCGCCAGGTTCCTGCGGATGATGAGACGGTCGCCGATCCGCAGCGTGGTGCCGGGCACGCGCCTGCCGTCCGGGTTGAGTTCGCGACGCAGCGCTTCGTTCATGAACGTGGTATTCCAGCCGGGCGCATGGATGTCGCCCTTGCGGCGCGGCATCAGCAGCGCCACGCGTTCCAGGCCGCAACGCCGCACGGCCGCAAGGTAGGCCTGTATCACGCGGCTCAGGCCGACGTCATCCGGCGGCGGCAACGAGCGCAGGAAGCGAACTCCGGGCCGGTCATGGCAGTCGACCTCGCCGCGGCGGCATTGCTGCACCAGGTCGCGAATACCGCCATCGTTGCGGTGGCCCTGGTGCAGCTGGTGATGGTCGCCCGGCAGTTTCAGCACGCTGGCCAGCACGTCGCCCGGGCCGACCGAGGAAAGTTGGCCGCCGTCGCCCAGCAGGATCAGGTGGCACGCCGGCGGCAGCGCATCGAGCAGCGCGCGCGCCAGCGCCAGGTCCAGCATCGACGATTCGTCGACCACGACGACGTCGGCCTCCAGCAGGTTCTCGGCGTCATGCCGGTAGCCGTCGTCCTTCACGCCCAGCAGGCTGTGAATGGTCACCGCGGTGCGGCCGTAGCGCTGCACGCGGGAGGCCAGCACCTTGGCCGCCTTGCCGGTCGGCGCACAGAACAGGATGGCCCGGTCGCGCGCGACATGCGCGAGCATTTCCATCATCGCGGTCTTGCCGCAGCCTGGGCCCGCTGTCAGGGTATGAAGCAGGTGGGTCGACGCGAGCATGCGCAGCAGCGCAGTGCGCTGGTCCGGGTCGAGCCTGAAGTCGTCGCCCATGCTGCATTCGGCCGCGTTGATTTCCGCTTCCAGCCCGGCCGGTTCCAGCGCCGACATCGGCGCGGCGATCTGCAGCGCGCGCCGGGCCAGGTGGAGGGCCAGCGCCTGCTCGCAGTGGAACAGGTGGCGCGGGTAATGGCAGCCATGCTGCACGACGACCGGCTCTCCCAGTTCGAGCGCCGCCGCCAATGCCGCTTCCGGCGGCGCTTCGCTGTCGCAGGCGGCAATACGCTCGGCCAGTTCCTCCGCGCCCAGGAAGCTGTGGCCGTTGCGTTCGCAGCCGTCGCGCAGCGCATGGGTTGCCAGCGCAGCGAGGCGCGTCCGATGAAAGCGCGGGAAGCCCAGGCACGACCGCGCGATACGGTCGGCGACGGGAAAGCTGTAGCCGTCCACATGCTGGATGGGCGCATACGGATTGTCGGCAAGCACGGCCCACGCTTTGCGCACCGGGTCGGGTGACGCGGCGGCGGAGGGCAGCAGCCAGGCGGCCAGCCGGCGCAACACCGCGTGCTTGACGCCGGTGGCGCCGACGCGGCCGGAGAGATCGCGGCAGATCAGCGACGCGGTGTCGAGGCCATCTGCCGCAGCGATGCGGCGCCGCGTCACCGCCGAGAAGTCCACCGCATGCGGGTTCTCGATCAGCAGGTCGCGCAGTTGGTGGAGACGGTCGCTGTAATGGTCTACCAACTTGCGGGCGGTCGCTTCGCCGCAGCCGCGGAAGTTGGCCTTCAGGTGCGCCGCCAGCGCGTCGGCGGAGCAGGGCAGGTCGACCGCGGCCGCACTGACCATGATCTGCAGCCCATACGAAGGGTGATCGACGATGCGTCCTTCCACCCGGTAGCGGTTGCCGGCCGACAGTCCCGCCAGCGCTTCGCCCACGCAGGCAAGCCGCTTGCCGTCGTCGAGGCGCAAGCTGCCGCGGCCCCACTTGTCGTTGTAGACGGAGAGCGATGAAAGAATGCCGGTAGCCTGGTCCATGGAAGCCGAAACGAAAAAGAAAAATAAAACGCCGCCCGTTCAACTTGAACAGGGCGGCGCTGCCGTGGGGTGCTGCTTACCTTGCCGACACCACCGAATTAGAACGGAATGGCGTCGTCTTCCAGTTCCAGTTCGGCCAACTGCGGCCCGGTCGACTTGCGGGTCGTGGTGCGCGGCGCCGCCGTGTCGGCCTTCCGGTCGTCGTCGGCATAGTCGCTGGCCGGGCGACCGCCCAGCATGCGCAGGTCGTCGGCGATAATCTCGACGACAAAGCGTTCGACATCGTCCTTGCCGGTGTACTTGCGGGTCTGCAGGCGGCCTTCGACATAGGCCAGCGAACCTTTCTTCAGGTACAGCGCGGCAATCTCGGCCAGCTTCCGGTAGAGCACCACGCGATGCCATTCGGTCGCTTCCCTTTTCTCGCCGGTGGCCTTGTCCTTCCAGGTCTCGGTCGTTGCCAGCGTGAACTGCGCGACCATGTCGCCGGCAGCGGTGGAGCGGGTCTCCGGGTCGCGCCCGAGGTAGCCAATCAACGTAACTTTGTTCAGGGTGCTCATGGTGCTCTCCTAGTTTTGCTCAATGGATTTCCAGCCGCACGCGCTGTTCCGCGTGGGCCCCCGGCACCGGCGTGCCGGACTTCAGCGCCGCCGCGATGGCCTTCTTGTCCGGCATCGGCGGCGGCGCCTGCGGCTGCAGCAGGTACTGCGGCGGCAGGTCCTGCTCGCGGTCGATCACGACCGCGGGCGGGTTCTTGCGCAGCGCCATCGAGAACAGGGCCGTGGTGACCTTGTCGCGGCTGGCGGTCTGCATCAGTTCCTGGATCAGCTTGCGGCCGCGTTCGGAAGAACGCGACAGCGCCGCATGCCGCGCCTCCAGGCTGGCGATGGTCTGCTCGACGCCGCGGGCGGCGGTCTCGACATTACGGACCATCTTGGCCAGGTTTTCCAGGCGCTCGTCGAGCGGGCCGGAAAGGCTCTCGAGCGTGTCGGCAATCAGCTGCTGGTCGTCATGCTGCTCGGCCAGCATTTCCGCCAGCCGCCGGTACTGCGCGGCCAGTTCGAAGGCTTCGAATACCGGGTTCATGCTGCAATGTCGTAGGCCTGCTCTTCGTGCTGGGATTCCAGCCAGGCCTTGCGCTCGTTCTTCAGCGATGTCAGCTCGGCCAGGGCCTGCGTGTCGGACAGCGCCGTGGCAACCCGGTAGGCGGAAGAGAATGCCTTGAACAGGTCTTCCAGCGTATTGGCGCTGGAAATAGCCTGCAGCATGCCGGTCTTCTCGTTCTCGGCCAACGTACGCCTGACCGGCGCATCGACACCGGCGTCCAGCCAGGTCAGCAGCTGGCGGCCGGTCTCCAGCTCCGGCTTGAAGATCGAGCCGTCGAACAGGCGGGTGCGGTCCTTGCCGGCATAGGCCATGTGATGCAGGTCCAGTTCCAGGAAGGTCGTGAACTCGTACTCGATGCCGTCGCGCATGATGGGTGCGAGGCCGATCTTGCGCACGGTCTGGCGGCCGGTGCGCTCGTCCTTTTCCTGCACGTACTCGGTCTTCGCGCGCATCGTCGCGATGATGTGGCAGCGACTCTGCAGCAGCGCTTCCACCAGTGCGTTGTGCTCGGGCGTGACTTGCCGCCATGCCTGCCAGCTGTTGCCGGACTTGTCAGCAATCTTGCCTTGCCGGTCGAGCGAGCCGCCTTCGCCGCTCCATGCATGGGTCAGGCTGTCGACGATGATGGTCTGCACGCCGGCGTCTTCCAGCGCATGGATCGCCTCGATGTAGCGGGCAGGGGTGAACGGCGGCGCAAGCTGAAGCACGTCATAGCCATCCGGCAGCAAATCGGCGTACAGGTCGCCGCTGCCGTGCTCGGTATCGATCATGCCGATGCGACCACCCAAGCCGCCGGCGATCAGCAGCGCAGAGTAGGTCTTGCCGCTGCCGGCAGGACCGGACATGCCCAGGCGCAGCTTGGCGCGGCGTTTCGTAGCGCGGTGAATTTCAAATCCAGCCATGATGAATTTCCTTTAAGTTTGGTTTCCTGCGTCTGCTTTCGACGGCTGACTATCTCGAACCACAGCATGCCGTCCTTGCCACTCCGTCCGCGCCGCTCATGCAGCCGGATGCCTGCCCGGGTAATTCATTCGCTTTCATGGTGGAGCGGGTTGCCGGGCATCCCGCTTTACCTTCGGATTTAATGCAGTTTCCTGACCCTGGCCGGCGCGTCGTTCGCAGCCAGCGCGGGCAGGTCGCCGGGCGGCAGCAGGGCGCTGGCTTGCGTCATGCTCAGCCTGCCTTTCCGAACCGCGTCCAGCACCACTGCCTCGCGGCCCCTGACGTCGCTGCCCAGCGAGGGCATCCAACGTACCGGCTCACGCCGGATCCGCGCCTGCTGCACTGCCTTCGCATAGTTTTCGCCGAAGGTGGCATGCGCTGAGGCGACATCGCCGGCTTCCAGCAGTGGCGAAGCCAGGCCCCACGCATGGGCGATTTCCTCGGTCCATACGGTGGATGTCGTTTCGTCCATCGGCAGCATATTCCAGGCCTCGTCGGTCTCCGGGCGGCCGTCGGCGATCCGCACGATGATGTCGGTCACCTTCAGGCGACCGTGCACTTCGATGCGGCAACGCGCCAGCGCACCCAGGATGGCACCCTCGTCGAAGTCGGCCAGG
The DNA here is from genome assembly GCA_963522035.1 of uncultured Noviherbaspirillum sp. Lineage (GTDB taxonomy): Bacteria > Pseudomonadota > Gammaproteobacteria > Burkholderiales > Burkholderiaceae_D > Noviherbaspirillum_A. The sequence continues at coordinate 21,651 of CAUQYP010000004.1, forward strand.
TCGGCGGCGAGCACCCGCGCAGCAGCCGGGGACAGCATCTGTCCGCAGATCTCCGACGTCAGCAGGATGGTTTCGACCAGCGGACCGGGTGTGACGACGGCATGGGCACCGGGTTCGAAGGTTTCCGGTGTAATCGATTGCGGATAGCGAACTCTCAGTTTTTTCATGACACTCCAGGCTAAGCCTTCCTCAGATAACCGGGCCGGGCCCGATGACGCCTGTGGAATCACAAGGCGCCTAAAATAATTGAATTAAAGAAATGGCAAACCGGGTTCTGCGTTAAGCAGGGTGCCAGTCGCACCACTTATCAAGAACAGAAGACGGTCTTAAACCTGCAGCATCCAACTCAACCGTTAATCCGCCAGATCCCGAAGACGCCTCCGCCGCGACATGAAGCCGCTGCATCGTGTATTCAGGTGGGTTAATGAAATGCCGCTTGGCGGCAACTAGCTGTTGATCGAACTACTGTACAAAACCACAGTGAATGGTAACCAAAAAACCTAGGGGATGCAACAGTTATCTGATAATTTTTTAAGCAGTAAAAGCACCCGGGCTAACTGTCGCGTTCGGAGCGCAAAGTCTTATAAGCCACTGTTTCTAAATAAGAACTCTTGCGTACCCGCCGGCTTGCTTGTCCATCGAAGATGAGGTCGGCTGGACTATTTTTCAAGCAATTTATCGAGGTTAAATCCGTATTAAAGCCTTGTCGGTTTTGACTGGTTTTTAATGCCAAAAAGCATTTATTTCCTATTGACCAGATGGCATGCGTTCGAAAAAAAGCAGGTAGTGACGATTAGCGAATCAGCGGGTAAATATTTCGGGATGTAACAAAAGTAAGAAAATCGCTATGGGTGCTTAGCGTTGGAAGTCGTTTTGTATATTGCTGCATGGCGCGCCAGCTCAGGCGCTAAAGCAGTCGGTCCGACCAGAGAACGTACCATCCCTTCGTTTTCTGACGGCTGCAATGACCGGGTTAGCGCCGGTCGCCGCTTCAGCCCTGTTCTTAATTGAACGGGGCTTTTTTCTGTCGAGAAATACGGATCAATCCGATGTAGGCAGCATGCTGGGCGGCCAGTGAAGGGCCATGCAGCACAGGTTTGGCGCTGTATTGGACAATGTCGGAAAAATTCCCGCAATTCCCTTAATGCGCCGTGTTCAGAAGTCTGTTGATTCGCAACCGCGAACCACCGCTGCAGCCCGACGTGTTAGCACCGATACCCAATGCGCGACATGAGCACATTGGTCCGGTAGTTGATGGAATTGACACCGTTCCATCACGGCGCAGCAGAAATAATCAAGCTCGATAAGGGAAGGAGCCATGACACTGAGATGTGGCTCTGCTCCATGTAGTTACATCGGGCATGCGTACCTGAAAAAAACAGCTGAACAGAATTCTGTCCCAGACACACATGCAGGACGCTATCGTAATGTGTGATGACTGCTCGAAAGTTGTCACATGGGATCTCACGCAGGCATTCTTGGCGACTTCGCTGGTGCCGGTAACCACTATAGGAAATACTACGCGGCAAGGCGTGATAGAAAGTTCCTAGCTTGCTGTCAGCATGCTCGAAGCCGGCGTGATAGTTCTTTGCGACCAGGACGACAATCGGCTACCTGCCAAGGCTGCAACCCTGTTCTGCCTATTTGCCGAATCTCCCGAAACAACGCTGGTATTCATGGACGCGCTACAGTTGAATGGCGCTGGCCATGAAATTGATTACCTCTTGCTCAACGAGTTGCGGTTTAGCCATTAGGAGGCAAAGGCTGTCGGCGATGTCTGGCATCTCATGTCATTCTTCGATACTAGTCAGAATTTTTTGGGAAAGTATCATTCACAACGGGCTGTTGTTGCCGTAATTCCATTTCTCTGGCGGCATTCACAGTTGACTCCTTGCTCGCGCGTTCAAGCTTGATAGTCCGAAAAGCTGTGTAAATAATGCAGATCGTAAAAAACGCTATAGCAAAATTATCAATCATAAATTTCTCCAATGAAATTCTGTATGTTGCGTTACCGTCTGGCCCAGGAACGCTCTCCTGCCGCATGACTTACACGACACTGAAACAGATTTAATCAAGGCAAATCAAGTCAGGGCGAGGAAACAGCTTTTCGGCCCGAAATTCTTAAATTACGTAGAAAGCTTTGAGCAGGTAGCTCGACCCAGCGGTATAAAATAAATGATAGCGCCAAAACCACAAAAAACGAAGCAACCAACGGAACGGCGTCCATAGCAAACGATGACTTGCCGAACAAGGCTTTGAATACGTCACGAACGAAATAATGAACCATGTATGTTGAGTAAGAAATCTCACCCAACACGATCAACCATTTTAATTTCAGCAGTCTTGTAAACCACGAGTCGTCAACCGTTAAAAAAGCAATTAACAGAAAAAATGCCGTAGGTACGATTAGGGCCAAGGGAACATGCAAAGCATAAGTGATAGAAACGAAAGCGATAAAAATTACCACAAGCCACGGTCTTAGAGAAACAAGTAAAGTGCGGTGATTGATATAAAGCGTTCCGATCAAGGTTCCCAGCAAGAATTCGTGAAACACGCGAACCAGCGGAACCGAGTAAAGGGGGACACCACCTGATTCAAAATCAAACCATCCAATCAGTCCGACTAGGCTAATTATTGCAAAAGATGTAAAAAGAACTGAAAAAACCGATTTCAGATAAGTGCCGATAAATATTGCCATGCCGGGAAATAACAAATATACGAACCACTCAGCGCTGATAGACCACGAAGGAACGTTCCATGAAGTGTTATTGTTTGCCCAAGCCTGTACCAGGAACAAGTTTTCCAACAACGAGATTTTCCCAAAGGCTGGTGGTACTGCCTGAGAAGAAGACCAGTTCAGAAATGCGCCAGCCAAGGACAGGTAGGCAAGAAGCATCACGAAGTGAACGGGATAAATTCTAGAAAATCTATTCCAATAAAACTTGAGAATACTGCGACTTGCATTGGAAGAAAAATTATCGAAATAATTTATAAAGATAATGAAGCCGCTTAGAACGAAAAAAAAATCTACTGCTAGATCACCGTGCTTCACGATGTTTACAACCTGTTGAGGGATTCCCGGAAAAGCATATTGGAGCATGACCAGGGAGTGATAAAAAACCACGAGCCATGCCGCAAGACCTCGGACGCTTACAAGGTGGTCGAGCCTATTAAACTGTTTTGGCATTATATGACCAACTTGGTACGCTGGATTGCTGGGTTCTTAAAAAAGCCGTCAAGGAAACGGTAGCCGCCACCAAATAGAACATACTTGGCTGAAACGCAATTCCAATGAACAATCCACTTACCAGCATAACCATCTGAGCTAACCGAATTTTCAGGGCCAGATCCGCTATCCAGGCTAATTCCGGTCGATGTCTTACTGCCCTGGAAATTTTTCCCAACTGAAAAAATGTTAGCAACATGATGGCGTAGTAAACAATAAATCCGAAAATACCCTGTTCGCCAAGAACTTCGAAATAAATGCTGTGAAAGGCTTTTCCGTTGCCAAGTCCAGAACTGGGCGGAAAATACCCAACTGCGCCATTTGAATCAACCGTCATGATATTGTTGTGCCTATAGGCGTCAAAGCCTCCGCCCATCGGATTCGAAGCAACATAATCTATAGTCCACTTCCACACGGCTATACGTCCCGCGGCAGAAGATTCCTGTTCGTAAGTGCTGATCGTAGACATTCTCGATCCCCACCGTGTTCCTTCAAGGTCAAGGTAGGCACCTATGCCGATAACAGACGCTAATAAGACGGTCAGAATAACTTTATTTTTTGCGTGAAATATGTAGCAAAATGCGAGGAAAACCAGGGCAATGAGACCGGTTCTAGCTGCGGTGCCGACAACTGCCGCGATGCAGATTATCGAGAGGCCCAGCATAAAAAGCTTAAAAAATTTACTGCCTCCGAAAATGATAGAGTGATTTCGCATGTAGTGAATTAGCGGCAAAAGCATCACGCCTACCGCAGCGAGTGTACTTGATTCGGAAAATCCTGAATTTCCTCCGCCAAGAGTAGCAAGGCTTCCATATCCGCCACCTCCTAGCAGGGTTTTAGCGCCTGCTACAAAAGCAAAAGTAGAGATGGAAAAAATGATTGTTAAGAGATATGCTTCGATCTGAATTCGTGAGCGAAAAATAAAAGGGATAAACACTGAAAATACCAGGCATTTGAAAGCCGGATCCCATTTTCTCCACGATCCAAGGATCGGGTCCGCGAAATAGGTCGTTATCGTTACCCAGATTGCCAGTACAATCAAAAGAATCTGAATTATTGAAAAAGATGTTTTTGATCTGCTGGGTCTTGAATAGTATGCCACTACAACGACCACCGCGGCGATCATTGACATTGGAAGCGAATTAAGAAAATCGTAGCCAAGTGACTGCGGTTTAACGATGTCAATCCATATGTAGGCCATGCCTGCCACGAATGGGTACGTGACTCCCAGCACGAATAAGTACGAAATCGCTAAGAGTATAAAAGTATTGCGCATAGCTAATCCAGACGATAATGAGCGTCTATTCCAAGCGCCCGGAAGCGTCGCCTGCCTTCGACAATGTGCGGATTATAGAGAACTTCGAACGAACGCTCAGGCACTTTTCGCCGAAAGTGTGCGTTTAGGCAAGATTCTATGTCGTGCATGGTGGGCTTCCAACGAGGAGAACTGTAGCAACTAGCCTAGATATTCCATCACATGCCACATTGGACGATGGGCGTGCGCGACAGGTACGTCCTGCGTTCTCAGATCCGAGGAGAGTGTCGAAGCCTGATATACCCGGACGCCTTGAGATGTCGGCCAGCCACTATTCGAGGAGGTTTGCATGATAGGTCTACCTTATACTGCGGGCGCAGTATAGGCTGCAAGTCACTACGACCATGGCAGCCACAGCCTGGTAACTACACTGTCCCAAGGCAGAATTAGTCTCGGTCGATTCAAAATTCTACAGCGTAACGGACTAGGCTGGCCCGAGGCTAATGCGGATGTGCGGAACTGTTGAGGGCTGTCTATTTTAATAAGTTTTTGCTTTTGGAATAGTTATGCTTAAAACGGAATAAATCTAGACCTAATCCAGTTTATCAGTAAACTTTAATGCTTTAGCTGGGATCCCGGATTGACGAATTGCGTTAACATTAGGAATAATGTTTTCGCTCGACTCGTACAAATCTGTCACTCCATTAGAACGATTATGTTTAAAGCTGGCTATTTTTTTGAAAGTCGATGTAGAACTGGATAGTGCATTCCTTAATTGAATGCTATGTGGGAAAGGTTTTTCGTCACTCTGAGCGACGACGACATACTTTACGCCCATCCTTTTCATTTCATCCACTAATTCCAGGTCATTCTGGAACTTTAATTTATAGCTAGACCCCATAAAATTCGAATCGGAGAATAGCTTTGAGGCTCGGATTACATAATTTTGAAGAGATGGATCTTTTATTGCCATTGCAGCAATAAAAGAGCCTTCTGCGTTCGAAGTCCCATCTATGATCCAGGCCGAATTCAAAGAATTCTTGTCGTATGAATTGCTTATGTCTGCCATTCGATAATCTGGCTTGGAATGGCGATTGGCCAAGTGCATAATTCCTGGAAATATAAAACTAACCGTAAGAATCATCAGGACAAATTTTCCTAAAATTACGCGTCTGAGCTTGTAGAATAAATTAAAACAATGTGCAAATCCGACAAAGACGAGAATCAAGAAAGGTGGCAAGGCCGGAGCGAGATATCGGTCGACGATGTCAACTGGTACTGCCGATTGTAGTGTAAACGTAGCTAAAATTAAACTGATACAAACTGAGATGGCAGACCAGCGCGTCGGCGCTAATAGGCGGTTCTTAAACTCCATAAAAATCGCGAAGATGGCCATCGCGAGGCTAACTGGACCAAGGTTCACACTGATAAATGCCAAGTTGGATTTAAGAGCTTTTAATGCGTAATCTAGTCCAGGCTGGTAATTAAAGCCGTCTGCTGAAATGGATGCAGTCAGCCAATACCACGGCACAACCAGTACTAAAGCTGCTATTGCACCAGCATACAAGCTTATATTTTTTAACAATCGATAATTCGAGGTTAAGATTATGTGGTAAACAGGCACAAAAACAATAAGCCAGCCGTTGCCTTTTAAAAGTATGCCAAACGCGCATAAACCGGCAAATAGAAAGCTTCGAGCCCATCCGGGCTGCTTCGCATATGAGTACCATGCAATGGCGGCCGCCGCGCAGCATGCAGCCAGCGCTTGATCTAACATGAAATATGCGTAACCCTCTAAGACGAGAGGTGCAAAGGAGTATATAAAAGTACCCAACAGTGCTGTTCTCGCTCCCACTAAATAGGTTAGTGCAACCGCTATGACAACAGATGGAAGAGCAGAAATGGCAAGATTTATTATTAAAGCGTTTTGTGCGGTGGCGTTAAAGAAAAGAAACAACGGACTCAACAATGCATAATATGCTGGCGGCCAGTGACCGATCGATATCTTTGGATAATGCAAATAAAAATCAGATGCGAATGCTAGCGGATTTGTCCCCAAATGGCTCTTTAAGTAAATGCTGATGAAATATGTATTCAAAAAATGTGCAGGCTCATCAGCACCGGAAAACCCGGCCGTATATGCATGGGTACGGAGCAAACTGATCACGCCTGCAAGTATCCCGATTAAATAACCCGCTAGGCCGAGTTGCAGTAACAGGTTTCTGTCGAGTTTCATTTGAGCGTTATTCAATGTCTGTTGGTTTGTTGCTATTATTTCAATAGCTCTGGTACCCTGGCGAAGCTAACCTTGGTGAGAAGGAAGGCGGCTCGACTTCAGGTGCTTCGAGCAAGCTGATGCGCATCCGTGTTTCGTGCGCGTACTAGAAGAACCAAACTATACCAGGAGTAGTTGCATAATTACAACTTAGTTGCAACTTATTTGTGCTGTGCTTCGCACAGAACTCCATTATCTCCAAAACAGTGTTCCAGCAACAAAGAAAGCTATGAGAAAATGGTTTTTCGATGTGAAGATAGGAAAGAGCCCTAACATGAGCCTTCGTCGGTAATTACTTTACGATGCAACGCAATGGCTGTTATTCCTGAAATTAACACTGAGTATTTGTATTGAAATACGCACTGGAAGTATTTAATGTTAAAAGACAAAAGTGATTTAATTGGCTTGCCAAGTACACATCAAGTAACTCAGCAAACTATTGGAAGTCCAGCTGAAGGGGTTCGAAATGAGTCAATAAAGTCTACTGATATTGTGTCAATTACGGATCAATGCAAAATTGCTGTTTTGATTCCTTGTTACAACGAGGCTGTTTCGATACGGAAGGTTATTAAAGACTTTCAGGCTGTCCTACCGAACGCGGTAATATATGTTTACGATAATCGATCGACAGATGCAACGGCTGCAACAGCACGAGAGGCAGGTGCAATCGTTCGAAACGAACCTTGGCCTGGCAAAGGAAATGTCGTCAGGCGCATGTTTGCGGATATAGAAGCGGACGTGTACGTGATGGCCGACGGAGACGCCACCTATGACGCTGCCGTAGCTCCGGAAATGGTCTCACGTCTGCTGGACGAGAATTTGGATATGGTAGTCGGAATTCGAAAAAACGTTTATTCGAACGCACATCGGGCAGGCCACGGACTTGGTAACAAGCTTTTTAATGAAGTTTATCGTAGTCTTTTTGGCCCGATGTTTTCAGATATTTTTTCCGGATACAGAGTATTCTCACGCCGGTTTGTAAAAAGCTTTCCATCGATTTCTAGCGGTTTTGAAATCGAGACTGAAATGTCGGTTCATGCTAGCCAAGTACGCATGCCAGTTGCCGAGATAGAAACGGATTATGGCGCACGCGAAGAGGGATCTGTCAGCAAACTAAGGACGTTTCATGATGCGTTCAGGATCCTGCGTACGCTCTTTATGCTCTTTAAAGAAATCAAACCAGCCAAGTTTTTTGGAGTGATTGCAGGCAGCCTTGCGATAATATCATTGCTGCTTGGGTATCCTCTTTTACAAACTTATATGCAAACAGGATTAGTACCACGCCTTCCAACTGCTATTCTTATCACCGGATTAATGCTTCTTTCAGCTATCTCGTTAGTTGCCGGATTAATTTTAGATAGTGTTGCCCGGGGTCGTCTGGAAAACAAGAGAATGATCTATCTTGGGCTTGTGTCACCAGCACTGAAAGATCTATAAACGGTTTTGAGGGCCGCGGTTTTCAAAAAATCGCGGCTGCTTGGCTTGACTAATGGCATCTTTATCAGAATTTTGAAAATGAATTAGTTGCGAAGCACGTTTGTAATTAGCTAGCGCCTGACATTTCTATTTTGTAGTGAGCCTGAACTATGGGACTGCATGCGTTTAGCTTGGTAATGATCAGCTGGATATCTAGTCCGGCGCCGAAAAGCGGTCCGGGCACGCCACCGCCTAGTGACACTTTGAGGCAATTGCGGCCCTGTTCGGCGTCGTTTGCTATTTTGCCGGATTGTCGGATCTGTGGCATTTCGGAATTGGTCATCGAATCAAGGCTGATTTCGACGCCCGGCCATTGGCCTGGCTTCACGATATTGCTATAACCGCAGTCAGCCAACGGTCATAGCGGCTTGACATTGGATGGGACGCGGGCCTGTTCCAGGGACTTGTGGAGCGCACAGTCATGGTACGCATTGCACGCACCCGAACCACGCAAGATGCTTCCAGGGTTGTTACAATCGCCACCCTTAGGTCAATTCAATAACTTGTTCGGATCTTACCGTTGGCAGTATGTTTCCCTTCGGGCGCTTTTAGCGCATGTAGCGATTTACTGGTCTTGCGCATCTAATTCACGTTTGGTCCAGCACGAGCACGAGCGTCGTCGAGCAAGTTGCGCTGCGTCATAGGGTTTGATGCGTTCGCCGGAGGATAGCGTGTTGCACGCGTCCAACCTGGTTAAACCGGCCCGTCGTGGCCTCTGATTCCAATATTCCCAAAGACGGCATCAAACTTTTGCCGGATATTTGCCCAAACCGCAGAAACTCGCTGTATCGTGAACCGTCTTGGTGTCATCCATACAACATTCTTGTCGGCAACTGAAAGGTGCTGATCTGCGTCGATTAAAAACCGTTATTTTTTAACCGACAGGAAATGGTGGAGCCAATACATTTTCGAATCAAAAATCTCCATATAAATTATCAAGATGGATGCTGAAGAAAAAATTACCGCGGAAGCGCGAGTTTTCTCCCATTAAGCTTTTTCAAAAATTTACCTATGCCGTTTTTACTTATTAAATTTAAATTAAACTCTGGATGCAAAAATGAGTGCCGATAATAAACCTGGCTGGTTCGACCGGTTTGTAGCGGATACGGCCTGGACTATTTTCTGGGCCATTATCAATGTTCTTTGTATTCTGTTAAGAATACGGCATTTCCGTGAAGTTAAGTCAGACCAATTCAGTTCTGGAAGTGAAGCAGAGAAGATCCGAATCGGTTTTTGTGAGAATGGCGCAGGATACGGAGGTGCAGTAATTTCTCTAGCCGCGTTTCTTGAGAATCTTCCTGCAAAATACGAAGCCGTGATCTACACCAGTATTGGAACCAAGCAATATCAAGACTTAGGAAAATTCGGGCTGTGGCGGCATGTGCCCGCTAAAATTTTTTTTTCGCCTGTCTGGTTCGCCAGGTTAAAACTTCCATTTGCCTCTCTAGCAGATAATATTTTTAACTTGCTTCCTTATGCATTCAAATATTATTTTTGGTTCAGGCGCGATAAAATAAATTGTGTCTATTTGAATAACGATGCCAGCTGCAATTTTGCCGCCGCCATTGCAGCTAAATTAGCGCGCTTGCCCTTGGTGCTCCATGCTCGCGGTTTTAACTCTGACACCAAAGGGAATCGATGGGTCCTGGCAAATGTGGATCATTGCATGGCCGTCTCAAATGCGGTAAAAAATGAACTAATGATGCTCGGGGTCCCACCGAATAAATGCACAGTCGTTCCTGAAGGCTTGGATTTGACGGTTTTCCACCCACGCGAGGCTGCGATTGGCTTCCGGGAAGAGCTTGGTCTAAGTAAGGACAATTCTATTATCACGCTGGTCGGCGGATTAGTCGACTGGAAGGGGCAGGATGTACTTCTAGATGCCGCACCGCTAATTTTTGAAAAATTTCCTAAAGCAATAATACTTTTCGTAGGCACTGCTTATGGAAAGAACAATGTTTTTGCAAATATTATTAAAGAGCGCGTAGCGCAGCCAGAATTTTGCTCGCGTGTCCGCATGCTGGGCGAACGTCAAGATATTGCAGAAATCTTGAGCTGTAGCGACATTGTGGTGCATGCCTCTACCACCCCCGAGCCATTCGGCCGGACATTTTTGGAGGGGATGGCACTCGGAAAAGCAGTCATCGCTTCGAATGAAGGTGGTCCGCTTGATGTAATTTCGCATCAAGTAGACGGCATACTTGTTGAACCTCGGGATTCTGGAAAACTAGCTGCGGCAGTAATATATTTGTTAAGCGATCCTACCATGTCCAAAAATCTTGGCGCGAATGCGGCGGAAAAAGCGCGCGGTTATTCGATCGAAAACCACACCAAATTGATCGTCAAAAGCCTGAGCAATGTTATGAAAATTCGGAAAGCCGGAATTCACAGTGCAAATGCGGTAGGCGATGTTGAAGCTTAGTTCGGACTGCACATGGCTTGATTCAGAAGCGCATAGACAAGTACAAGCGACGTGCGCTGCACGCGTCCGAAGGGGAATGCATTGCCGAGAGCGAGGCCTGGATCCCGCATGAACTCAGCGTTAAGGTATCAAGAATTCATGAGCCAATAAACGGCTGTAGGGCGCTTTTCCACTCCCGGCTCCATTTCACGCGGTCTTGGCGAGGAATGGCAACCGGCTTTTTTCGAGATTTTCATGCAGCGCCGAAATGCTCATGAACACTCCGCCAAGCTCATTTTTAAAATAATCGCAGAAATCATCAATTGAACGAAGAAATCGTTCCAGATCCGCCGCAGATCTGACATAGGGCGTATGACCCGGCACGGCCGACGGGCTATGGTAAGTAAGGGTCATGACTTGGCAACCCTTTCTCGTCAACGTTGTTGCCAGACGCATCATGTCATTCGCACTGCAGCCTTCAGGTGTGAGCCTTATCCGCTCAAGCATGCGGGTCCTGGCTGCAATGCCGCGCATGCGCAAAGCTTTAAGTCGAGCGGCGGCCAGCCTGGGGTACAGCGCGGAGCCATAATCATGCAGAAGTCCATGGAACCCGGTCGTCACCGGAAGTTCAAGTAGCGGGCTCGCCGGATCGCCAAACCAGAACGGATATTCTGAAAACCTGGAAAAATCAGGTCCTCCATCTGATGTGAATGAGGTGTATGGCACCACACTGGCGTCGACCTTGTAGCCCAGTCTTGCGATTGATTCCGCCGTGTTTCGGCCCAAGCCGTACCTGCCGGCCTTGAACGTCATCGGCGCTTTTCCAAAATTTTCCGCAATTGTTTCGGTAAGGCATCGAAGCTTTTCATATTCCAGCCATTTAGGTAAATTCCCCGCATAGGAATTAAAGGTGGAAACAATTTCCTCATGCGGAGGCGACACCCATGGATGAAGATGGGCTCCGATTTCACAGCGGCCCTCATGCATCAGGGATTTCAGCGTCGCGATAGAGCCAGGCGTCGTGGCTACGGGCCAGTCAATCAGATAGGTTGGGATAATTTCATACTTGTCAAAGATTCGATCGTGCAGCTTTTTTTGAGCACCGATAGATGTCGTTGCAGTACTGGACCTGCAAAATGGTTTGTCCCAATGGAATTCCTCTTCCGTATCTACTGCAATGAGCAGAACGGGCGGATGTTTTTTGGGAAGCGTTGCCGGAATGTGGGAAGCACGATTGAACATACAGATCCGCTATTTTATTGTTGATGTCACAGTCTCGGCATAGCCCTGAAGGCACAGGTCGATTTGCTGATACGTCGCGTCAAAAGTCGCCGTGGCTTTTCCAATCGGATCAGCTATTTCGACGACGCTCCCATTCTTGGCTGCCAATTCTCCGATGAAGAAAATCTTGTTCGCATGGCGTGGGTATCGCGCCATGATGCTGCGATAGTTCACGCGGTCGAAGATCAAAACTTGCGTCGCATTTTTCATTTTTTCGTCAAATGCGTGCTCTGACAGATGCGTGGTCATTTCAACGCCACGCCGCGCGGCAGCCTCGATGGCTATCTGAGGCGAAGCTCTTCGATTTCGAGGCAACATGCCGGCGGACGCAATGTCGAATTTGTCCGCATGTTTCTGCACCAGTTGCCAGAGTTTTAGTTCTGCATAAGGACTGCGGCAGATGTTTCCTTCGCAAACAAAAAGGATACGGATATGCGCATCCCCGGACTGCAGGTCGGCAACGATTTTTTCTCTGAGGCCGGAGCGAGCGGGCTTTGGCGAACCAATTAATTTTTTGCGCAATCCCCATACCATTGAAAGGCATGCTTTTTTTATTTCGTTAATGCCCGGTTGCTTGTCGTCGCTCGCGTATCCATCATGAAATTCGCGGCCAGCGGCGAGATGCCTGAATTCAAAGAGCCATTGCGCAAGGTACGCGATCAATTTAAACGGCGACCGTGCATTCGCCTGGATAACCGATCGGACCTGACCCAGGTCCTGAACCAGGTTGCGGCCATAGATGTCGATCTTGTAATCCACCGCTTCCGAAATCTCTTCCTTGGCGAGCAAGCGAAACAGACGATACGGGAAATCGATTCCCACGGAAACCGGTAGAGGGAGGGATCCCCATGGACGGGCATTCACTTCCAGCAGAATCCAGCGGTTGGTGCTGGTATCGACTTTGAACTCGAACATGGCGATGCCGGTGTAATGGGCTTTCTCGACCAGCTTCGTTACCGCAGCGATGCGGCTTGGGTCGACCGCCGCGCTTTTCCGGTAATAGCCTGCGCCATCCAGTTCACGTACCCGATGATGTTCGAACGCCTGCAGTATCTTGCCGTCATTGCAAAGCACTGAAACTCCGACGCCGATACCTGGAAACAGCTGCTCGAACAAAATCTCCTCGCCTGCAGCCTGATTTTTTTTAAGCCATTCCGCTAGTTCAGGCTCGGTGCCAAGCACGGCAGTCCTGGTTCTGACATAGATCTCGGGCCAGGAATAAGACTTTCGATACTTGGCTATCAGCGGCAGGCCGATGTCAGCGACGATAGTCTGCGGCGTGTCCCAGAGGGCAAGGAGCCGTCCGCTTGCGACAGGTATCGAAAGCGATCTCGCTAATTCGCGCGTATTGTGCTTGTCAAAGAACAATTCCATACCGAGTGGATCAGGAATTGCCAGCCGGCTGTAAGCGCTTAATTGCGTGTGGTGACGTATCAGAGGCAACAGGCTGCGTTCATCGCATGGAATTACCAGCGTAAATCGCTCTCGTTCAAGCAGCGTAGAGATGGCATCGAGCCACACCTTTCCCCCGTCAAGATAAAACGGAAGAGGGTGCACCTGTTGTATATAACGTGAAGTAAGCGCCGGCGAACTCATGTCGTAAGGCGCTGCATGGACTTGCAAACCCTGGCGGCCTAACGATCGAACGGTTGCGAGAAAACTCCGCATATCGTCACCGATAACCAATACTTTTTCCATGGCGTTTACCTGGTTTCTTTTGTTAGCAGGGATCTGAATCCGAGGAGCGTCAAATAGACGAACCATTTAAACGAAAATCTTGCTCCCAGTGCGCGTGACCCGAACGCGAAACCTTGCCCATGCCGGCCGAGATGCGCGAAATGCAGCGCCAATCGCCTGAGAAGGTCACCTTCGTAAGTCTTTGCCAGTTTCGAGATCAACGGATTTTTTACATTCGAAGCAATATGCTGGCTGACCAGAATGGCAAGCAGCCAACGATCGACGACAGCGTGTTGAGTCGACTGGTTATTGGCTTTATTGGGGTCCGGAATATTGTGCTGGGCAATAATGCGGGGGTTGTAGAAAACCTTGTTGCATCGGTCCAGGGTTCGCCAGAAAAAGTCGCGGTCTTCCTCGTAGCTGACGCGTTCCCAAAAGCCTCCAGCCTCGACCGCGATGCGCTTTCTAAGCGAAAGTATATTCAGGTGCGCAAAACCGCCTGCATCACACAAAAGGTTAATACCAACCACGTTTCCGTTCTCACTTGCGGCGGACTCATCGTGTGACTTGGCACGCATCCTGGGAAACCAGTCGGTAATTTCAGTCCCTTGAACAGACTGGCCTTTCTGATTGGCGATGTACATATCGACTTCAGGATCTGCCAGATAGGCTGATGCCATCATGTCCAGATGGTTATCTGCAATCCATAAATCATCGTCGTCACAGAAGGCAAGAACCTCACCCTTTGCAATGGAAATACCTGTATTCCGCGAGAAAGAGGGACCAAGACCCTTGACGCCACCGCTGCTGCCAACCAGATGCAGTACAAACCGGCTGTCGAGTACCTTCCATAATTGGGTGTATTTCAACCTGGTATCCTCGCTCGAGCCGTCGTCGATAACGATGACTTCATAACTCTGGAACGACTGGGTCTTGATCGAATCGAGTGCCCTTGCCAAAAGGTCAATCCTGTCCCTCGTAGGGACAACTATCGAAATATAGGGGGCAGGAAGATGGTCCACGTTTGAATGGCTTTTAGGTGTAGTAAGACTGGCGTGCCAAGTTGCAACCGAAAATCAGTAATAAAGATGTGTATTGCGCCTGTTCGACTAATTGCACCCGAAGGAAAAGGTGCATTCAGTAGCCTCGACACCATCCGCGATTTTCGTCTATTGCGTTATGGTATCAGATATTGCCTAAAGTCAATAACAATTCTAGCACCGTTCACGAGAAAAATCGTTTTGTAAAAAGTGAAATTTTCTGAGGTCGTTCATTTAATAAATGCGGGCAGCGGCACGTACGATTCCATGTTTTACGACGATTTAAAAACTGAAAATATTCTTTGCCTTTTGGAAAAATCTCTACTAATATTGTCGTACAGCATTAGATTTTTTGATTTAACGAGGCCGGGGTCAGAATTCCTGGTGTTTGAAAAAATATAACGAAGACAATCATGCTGGATAAAAATGGTATGACACGATCCGACCGTATATTGGGACGTGCGGCATCGTGGGTATTTTGGGCGATTATTGGCAGCATCAGCCTGATGCTAAAACTGTTTTACTCTATGCCGGATCGTTTTTCTAAAATGGGAAAGCCGATTAAATCGTCGCCCATTATTGTCGTGAATTCTACCGAAATAGAAGTACAGCACCGTACTGGCGTTTAGTCGGTAGGTTTCTCGCACAGTTCTAACGGCCCGGGCGACTTTTCGACCGGGCCGTTTTTCATTTGGAGATTGACCAGGCGTTTGAGCAACGCTGGTAGTTTTCCTTGCGCGCGGATCGTGGCGGTCGAGTGGGGTGCTTCAGGGATGTAGTTCTGATGTAGATTCAGGCTGCACTGCCGTACCGCTTTCACCAGGTGTTTGCGGCTGGGCTCGAGTAATCCTATATGCTCGAGCAGTGGGCCGTCTTGTGTAATGCTGTGCTGGAAAATCGACGTCTCTTGCGCGTAAAAAACTCTGCCAAAATCGCGTGGAAAAGGCCAGTTATACCGACTATCCCTATTAATTCAACACTGTACTATCTCATCTAAGCCCGCATGGATACTGGCGCTTCCCTGTATTTCAGGGCTGACTAACCAGATGGTAATACGATTCAACATTAGGCAAGTCTCGCACCGTGATACTCCGGCATCGCATCAACTCGACTTCGTGTTGTTTTCCAGCGTGTACGTGGGTCCGCTTCAGTCTTGGTAGGCAAGTTACACGCTCGACGCCATGCATTAATTCGAAACGAAATTGCCAATGCCTGCTTTCGCATCGACGCATCACGCGTAATTCATCGGTCTTCAGTCAAAGTTGGCAGTAATCAAAACTTACTCCCTACATTCCCATAAGAACCAAATCGCTTATAGCCGACCAAGTGCCTGATCAATTCAGCCCACGGGGAACAACACCTCGCTCCCCGCCGATTCGCGACCTAATCCGCGCCCAAAACCCCGCCCCAAGCAAATGCAACTCCGAAACCAACGGATGCCCAGTCAACCGCAAACTTACATACCATACTGTCGCCAACGGCAAGGCCATGATCAAAAGGACCACAATCGACGGCAGCGACCCCGGCAGAACCGCCTTCAGCAACATCGCTGTCCCCATGCACACCAACGTCACAACCGCACTCGGCCATAACGCCACCAGCATGGAAGTGAACCGGTGGCGTAAAACGATGTAGTGCTGTGCCACAAGTACCGGAGCAGCAGCGATAGTCGCAGCGCAAATCGCCCAGGCGAAGCTTTCGATGTGCCCATTAAACAGAACCACGCCGAATGTAATGCGCGTGACAAGCGTCACGAAAGTCGGCACTGCCGATAGATAGGGGCGACCGATTGCGGTCAATGCAATCGAGGTGTAATTAAAGACGATACCAATGCTCGCCGCTATGGCGAGTGCACTGATGGCAGGTACTGCAGGCAGCCACTTGGGTCCGTACAGTGTGATGATAATTTCATGGCTAAGCAAATAGGTCAGGCCGAAAGCTGGCCAGGCAACGGCAGTCACTAGAGATGTAGCCCGATTGAGCAGCGGACCCAACGGGTCTCCGCGATGATGCGCTTGCGCAATGTAGGAAATCGATCCGTAGTTCATGGTGCTTCCGGCGATATGTCCAAAGATCCCCATTGTCGAGCTCGCTCTGCTGAAATAGCCCACCAGCGCGGCGTTACCCAACTTACCGAGAAGTATGTCGGCGATGGCATTGTTTATAGAGTTCATGCAGTTAGTCAACAACGTACCAACGCCGAAGTGGACCACGTTACGCCAATGTCGAAACGATGGCAGCCATGGCATATTTTTGGGCCGCATCAAGGTCAGGATGCATCCGCAGGCAACGATATTTGCCAGGTTCGCCCACGCCATGCTCATGGCGCCGAAGTCAAGGAAAGCGAGGCCGAGGCAGGTGAAGGCGAAGACGGCAGTGCCTACAATGTTCACAATTGCCTGCTTGCCAGCTTCGAATTCGCGGGCCAGCAATGCTGTTGTTACCGTGCCAAAGGGAATGAAAAGGAAGCCAATGGCCAGGACTTCCATGACGGGCACCATCTTCGGTTCCGCGAACCAGCGTCCAATCCAGGGGCTTGCGAGGAAAAGACCAAGAGCGAGCAGCCAAGATGTCGTAAAAACCACGCCTGTTGCAGCACGTATCTTTTGTGGGGTGAGTTCGCGTTCCTGCTGAAGGTAGGTACCGATGCCGAAATCTCGAAAAATATGCGCCATGTTGACGAATACGATAGTCATCGAGTAAACGCCAAGCTCACCTGGGCTGAGCTGTCGTGCGAGCACCAGGCTGACGATGAAGCCAACGATGGTCAAACCCGAGGAGGAAAAGAAGTTGATCACTAAAGATCGTCGCAGTTTTACCATGAGCGGAAGAGAAAAGTGCGAAAAGGAGATTTAAACAAGATGAATAGTAGCCGAGAGCTTGGTTGTGAATAGGACCGATGCTAGAACGCATTCCCCGCAGCAATCAGAAGGACGATTGGTCAGGAACGTGATTGTCGAAGCCGGATGTAAAGTGCAGACTGCGAGTCACATTGGCCGGATAATACTCAAGACACCCGGTAGGCATCTTGTCGGAACGCAATATCGCCACCCCCATTTTGACTTAAAAGTTGGTTAAGCAGTTCCATCTTGTTATGCGTCATGCGCCTCCCGCTCCTGGACGCGATTATACGATCGCGAAGACCGCTTTCTGCTTTTTCCAACATTTTCAGCCTCTGGAGCCGCCATCTGGGCGAGGACGGCGAAGATCTTGGCGATTTGCTGAAAAGTATTTATGCGCTAAGTATGTTTTGCTTGTGCAACAGCATGATGATCTGCACCCCGATCGCGCATAATCTGCGGTCCATCCGTGTCTAGATTGCAAAGATAATCAGGCTTTTACGAATATCCATCAGAATCAAGTTTTTATGCAATTCCTAAGACTTCTCGAGCCGAAAATTAATCAGCAGCATACGCTGATGGTTCTGCCAGACGTGGCGCCCGTAAATGCAATTCCACGCATTATCCACCAGACTTTTTCGATTCGACAGCTGTCCCGCCAAATTAGGGAACAAGTTGCCCGGTTGAAGGCGATGATCGCAACTATTATTACAAACATCGATCTTTACCTTCCGAACGTGTACGGCGTTGGACAATACGGGGTAATGCGGGTCACCGGACCGATTGCCTATGCAAATTCCGATTTTTGCCAGACCTACGAAAAATCGGCTGGCGCAGAATTAGAAACTCCCATATAGAATTCCCATAGGTCGTTAATGAATTTATTCAAGCACGTCTTCCCGAAACTGAACCAGCAGCCGCAATTGCACGTTCTGCCGCATGTGGCCGAAGGTAGCTGTATTCCGAAGATAATCCACCAGACTTACGCAAAAAGCGAATTGCCGGCGGAATTGCTGGAAAACCAGCGCCGTTTGCAGGACATGAACCCCGGATGGGAATACCGGTTTTACAGGGACGACGATATTGTCGAGTTCATCCGGGAGAACTATGGGCCGGAGATACTAGGCTATTACAATCGCATCAGTCTTCTGTACGGTGCGGCACGTGCCGATCTATTTCGCTATCTGGTCGTCTATAAATGCGGCGGTGTGTATCTGGACATAAAAAGCTCGCTGAATACGCCTTTCGATCGCTTCCTGCGGGACGATGACACTTATCTCCTTGCCCAATGGGAGAATGAGGAAGACGAAGAGTTCGCCGGATGGGGTTTTCATTACGACCTGCGCAGTATCGAAGGCGGCGAATACCAGCAGTGGCATGTCGCGGCGGCGCCAGGACATCCTTTCCTGCGTTCGGTATTGCAAAACGTGTTGAAAAACATCGATCTCTATATTCCAGCCTTGCACGCTGTAGGCAAGCGCGGTGTGGTTCGCCTCACGGGGCCGATCGCCTATACGCTTGCGATCCAACCTCTGCTCGGCTCCTGCAGGCATCGCGTCATTACGCGGCAAACGCCGTTTCCCTTTCGGTACAGCATCTACCCATACGATGCCCACATCGGCCTGCTTTCTACCCATTATTCGCAACGCACCGAACCCGTGGTCAAAATTGGTCCTACGAAGCGCTTGTACTCGACGCTTTTACAGGGCCTGAACAAGTTGGACGACAGGATCAGACGAAAGGCGGTGTAAGTGCCAGTTAACAATCCTCATACTGTTCTCGTCCATTACCCTCTATAAATTCCGGAGCAAGAAATGCGTCTTACCTGCGGCATTGCCCTATGTACTTATAACGGGCAAAAATTCCTGGAAGAGCAATTGGCGAGCATCGTCGCCCAGCAGCATTTGCCCGATTCGATCGTAATCTGTGACGATTGCTCTTCCGACCAGACGTGGGAAATTTTGCAGGCTTTCGAGGCTGCGTCGCCAGTGCCTGTGACGATTGTTCGGCATGCCGCCCAGAAGGGCGTCGTGAAGAATTTCGAAGCCGCAGTGAGGCTGCTGCAGACGGACATCATTTTCCTGTGCGACCAGGACGATCTCTGGCTACCAGGAAAAATATCGACCATCGCCGCGCTGTTCGAGTCTGATCCCGAGGCAAGTCTGGTTTTTACCGATGCCGTGCTGGTCGATGAACAGGCGCAAGAATTGGGCGGGTCGCTGTTTTCTGAACTTCAGATCAGTCGCCAAGAGGAATGGGCCTTGAGTCATGGAAAGGCATTCGAAGTCTTGTGTCGACGCAACGTCATTACTGGCGCCACCACCTCATTTCGCCGTTCGCTGCTCGATGTGGCCTTGCCATTTCCCACTTCTTATTTGCATGATGAATGGCTGGGTCTTATTGCGGCAGCGACAGGCAAGGTTGTGAAGTTGCCCGATCCGACGATCAAGTATCGGCAGCACGGTAAGAATGTGGTTGGCGTGAAGAAGCTGACATCCATCGAGATATTAAAGCGCCTCAGGTGGAGTATGAATGAATTTCGGTCGCGCCATTTTGCAGTCGAACGGGTCGATTTTCGGTCTGCGTTGGCAGAACGCCTGGAGTTACTCCCTGGCATCGCCGACGACGTCGTACATCAGTGCCAAAAGTCCGTGGCTTTCGCACAGTTCCGGGCAAACCTGCCCAGGCGCTTTTTATTGCGCCTGCCGGCCGTGCTATGGATGGCGGTGAAAGGTGAATACCGGCAGTTTGAAGACTTCTGGAAAAGCAATGTCTTCCGCGACCTGCTGCACAAGTAAAACTCAAGTGACTTTGCACCGAAGGTAATCGAATCCGCTTATTTTATTGATGCGTTTGACTTTTTTTCCTCAAAGCTTGTTTGCCAGGTGTTTGGCGTGCTGAACCATCAACACCTTGCGCAACAGCTTGATATATACGGGCACCTTGCGCTCCAGCACAGGCGGGCCGCCAATGCCGTGTATGCCGTCGCCAATGCCAAGCAGGCAGGCTCGCGCCTTGTCATGCCGTGCCTTCGACATCAGAATGTTTGCCATGAACATGGAACGGTCAATCAGCCTCAGATGTATCCATCGCCTGTATTGCGGCGGCGTGTGGGTCAGCCAGAAGCGCAGACCATTACGCGCCATTAAATAAAAGAAATAAGGCGGACGGTGCGCCTCGTCGGACGCAAAACGCACATGCCTTGATCGGGCGTCGAAAGCCATCCGGCTGCTCCATCCGCCATTGGACAAACGCGCGCCGATATCGTCGTCTTCATAATAAGCAAACAGCTTGGTCTCGAGCGGGCCTACCTGTTTCAGTGCCTCGACCCGATACAGCACAACTGTTCCCTGCACCCACATCGTTTCCGGAGATTCGGCTTCCCAGGCGCGCGCTTCATCGATCGACCCGGCTCTTACTGACTCAAGACGTTTCCAGTCGTGCTTGGCGCCACAAAAGTCGATCGAAGCTGGATCGTCCGCGGCAACCGTAATCGGCGCGGCGGCGCCGCAGTCTGGATGTCTTGCCATTAACTGGACAAGCTTTCCCAAGCAATCGCGCTCGACGACGGCGTCACTATTGACGAGCCAGATGAAATCGGCCTTTTCGTCGATTGCCATTTGAATAGTGATATTGTGGCCGCCGGCAAAGCCCAAATTGACTTCCTGCCGCAACAGGGTCACGGGCAAGCTTGCCGTTCCGGCATTGAGTAAATTCCAATCGACTTCTGCAGAGCCGTTATCGATCACAACGATCTTGACCGCGATTGCAGGATTGTCATCCGCTGCGAGCAGCGACTTGATGCACTCGAGCGTAGTAGCGGCCGTATTCCAGTTCAAAACGCTAATAAGGACAAACTTTTTTACAGCATCGGTCACGCTGTCAGGCGGCTGGGTTTCGAGATTCACGATTGGGTTTTCTAAGAGTACGGGCTGGAGTCGAAACATCGGTCTTTTCTTTTGGAAGCTGCATGATATTGTGCAGCTCCCATTTCCTGAACCTCGTGTAAAAAAACATGATCAGGCTTTTGATCCGAAAACGATAAGTCGTCGGCCTGTTTTCAAGTAAAGGAAATACGGCGCCGGCAATTTTGAATCGTCGCGTTCGGAAACTTTCGTAAAAAACCTTATCGTAGCGTTTGTGCATCGCTTCCAGCAAAACGTGACGATACTGTTCTGCAAAAGGATGATGGCGCAGAACGAACTTCAAGATTTCTACCTCTCCCAAGGCTGCACGGAGGCGGTCGTACGAATCATTGCCTTCATGGCGCCTGATTCGCACCAGTGGAAGCGTGCACATGGCGATCTTGCCGTTCGCAATGGCGCGTAAGGTGTACTCCCAGTCTTCGGAAGGAACCCGGTCGAACACCGGGTCGAAGCCCCCGATACTTTCGTAGAAATGCCGATTGATGGTTACGCCGCTTGCCACCAGCGGCTGAAATACGGTCGTCCTGGCATACAGGTCCGGGATGTCGGTCAAAAGGTCGCCGTCGACATTGGCGCCATCGAGAAAGCCCTTCGGCGCCCAGGACAGATTGTCTTCCAGTATTTGGTCGCCACAAAAGCTCTGATAGTTCGAATAAATGCTATCGATTTCAGGATGCGCGGCAAGCAGTCCTCCTATCGTGTGCAGAAATTCTGGCTGCAGCAAATCATCGGAGTCGCACAAAGTGACATATTTACTTGTCGCCGTTGCGACGCCCAAGTTACGAGCCGCCTGCACGCCGATTTTTTTCGACGGAATTACGCGGATACGCTGGCCGAATTGCTGTAACTGAAGCAGGGTGTCGTCGGTCGATGCGTCATCGACGACAATGATCTCGGCAAAGCGAACTGTCTGGTCTAGCGCCGCCTGCACAGTATGGACGACAAGCGGCGCCCGGTTATGTGTCGGTATGACTAGGGAAACGTCTGGCTGTTGATTCAAAATTACACCTTGTAGATTAAGTCCACATTCACGAACATCACGGCAATTCAGCACCAAGCTAACTAACAACTATGTATTTAAAGGGTGGATCTTCAATTTTTAATTTGGAAATATTTCATCTGGCAACTATAACGCCCCGTCTCTCTGGCAAAGGTCCGTCGGGGAGGGCGTTATTATACAAACAGCCAAGGCTTTCCATCCCCTGCGAGGTCTTGCACCATAGAACGGCTGATAGATTAAAAGAGGCCGGGGGTAGACGACCAGTGCCGGCATGGAATTGCACATCCAGAACTTGATAGACAACGATCGTTGTAGCAAGCCATTAAGCTTACTCGATCGGTTAAACGCGCTAAGCAACTCGTTCCCTCACGTCCTGCCGGGAAAGCTCAGCAACGCGCGGTCGGCCTGTTCAGCCGTGCCAACTCGACAGTGGCCCTGTTCGCTTACGTTGCGGGTTCCACTATCAGCTATGGCACT
This sequence comes from uncultured Noviherbaspirillum sp., assembly GCA_963522035.1. Lineage (GTDB taxonomy): Bacteria > Pseudomonadota > Gammaproteobacteria > Burkholderiales > Burkholderiaceae_D > Noviherbaspirillum_A. Next base: position 44,525 of record CAUQYP010000004.1, read on the forward strand.
GTCGCCTACATGTCGCAGTCGGACCATCGAGGCGAATCCTTCGCGCACACGCTGGGCCGTACGACGCCACTTCTCAACAGCGCCGCTTGGCCAGCGTACGCGCTGAAAGCTTTGCTACGGCATAATGTCGTCTTCACTTTGTATGGCTTTATCTCGTGCCCTTCATGTCAATAAAAAAACTGCTAATCCCCCAGCTCAACTGTGCCCCGCGCCGCGATTTACTCGATACATTCGAGGCTGGCACGTCGATTCCACGCATTATTCACCAAACGTTTTACGAGCGGCAGTTATCGGATCACCTGCAAGAAAATGTGGACCGGTTGCGCGCATTAAATCCTGGCTGGGAATACCGGTTTTACGACGACAACGATATCGCCACGTTCATCAAAGGAAATTACCCGTCATGGGTGTGGGATTATTTCGAACGCATCGATCCGCGCTATGGCGCTGCGCGCGCCGATTTTTTCCGATACCTGCTGATGTACAAGGTAGGTGGCCTGTACCTGGACATCAAGAGCACGGCCACGCGACCGCTCGATTCCGTCCTGAAGCCTGACGACCGCTTCATCCTGTCGCAGTGGTATTTACCGAATGGAGAATTCGAACATTCCGAAGGTTTCATCTATGACCTGCGCCATATACCCGGCGGAGAATTCCAGCAATGGCACATCCTGTGCGCACCGGGCCATCCGTTCATGAAAGCGGTCCTGGAAGCAGTCATGGCCAACATCGACGCCTACGATCCTTATCTGCATCAGACTGGCAAGCGCGGGGTCTTGCGCGTTACCGGACCGATCGCTTATACACTGGCAATCCGGCGCATCATGGCGGATCATCCGCACCGCAATGTTGATGGCCGCAACGAGATTGGCCTGGAATACAACGTCTACGGCGGAGACATGCAACACGTCACGGTCTTCAAAGGCCATTATTCGAAACAGACGGCGTCTATCGTGCGTCTTAGTCCGCTCAAACGCCTGGTGAGCCAGGTGTATGCGCTAGGTCAATACCTGCATGATCGCGTGCGCGATCCGGCCAAGCTTAAAGGCTGAAAATCAGGTGCAGTTGTCGCTGCGGCGGCAGTTTCCTGCGGTAATACAGGTGAGACGGCCGGTGATTCCGGACAAACACGGGCGCACCATCCTATCCACCCACCCCCACCAAACCTCTGTATAATTTTGCACGGTCGTGCTTTTTACACAGCCCAAAATAATGGAGGCAGCATGGATTTGAACTACAGCGCGGAGGACATCGCCTTCCGTGATCAGGTCAGGGCGTATCTCGACGCCAATCTCCCCAAGGATCTTCAACAAAAGGTGCTGAACCACAAGCGCCTTGCCAAGGACGACTTCGTGCGCTGGCACAAGATCGTCGCCAAGCAGGGCTGGGTCGGCACCGGCTGGCCGGTGGAATACGGCGGCACGGGCTGGAACGCGGTGCAGCGGCATATCTGGGAAGAAGAGTGCGCGCGCGCCGGTACGCCGCCCATCCTGCCGTTCGGCGTCAACATGGTGGCGCCGGTCATCATGGCTTTCGGTAATGAAGCGCAGAAGAAGCATTACCTGCCGCGCATCCTGAATTGCGACGACTGGTGGTGCCAGGGCTACTCCGAGCCGGGCGCCGGTTCCGACCTCGCGTCGCTCAAGACCCGCGCTGAGCGCCAGGGCGACCATTACATCGTTAACGGCCAGAAGACCTGGACCACGCTGGGCCAGCATGCGGACATGATCTTCTGCCTGGTGCGCACCGACACCGGCGGGCGCAAGCAGGAAGGCATTTCCTTCCTGCTCATCGACATGAAGACGCCGGGCATTACCGTGCGTCCCATCATCATGCTGGACGAAGACCATGAAGTAAACGAAGTCTTCTTCGACAACGTGAAGGTGCCGGTCGAGAACCTCATCGGCGAAGAAAACAAGGGCTGGACCTACGCGAAATACCTGCTGGGCCACGAGCGCACCAACATCGCCGCGGTGGGCCGCGCCAAGCGCGAGCTGCAGTTCTTGAAGCGTATCGCCACCGAGCATATGAAGAACGGCAAGCCGATGCTGGAAGACCCGGTCTTTGCGTCCAAGGTCGCCACGCTCGAGATCGAGATCATGGCGCTGGAAGTCACGGTGCTGAAGGTCATCTCGGAAGACAGCAAGCGCCGCGGCCCGGGGCCGGAGGCGTCCATGCTGAAGGTGAAGGGCACCGAGGTGCAGCAGATGCTGACCGAGCTGATGGTGGAAGCGGTCGGGCCGTACAGCCTGCCGTTCGACCGCCATTACCTGGAAGGCGAGACGCAGCACAGCGCCTTCGAGGATGACGACGCAGCGCCGCTGGCCTCGTACTACTTCAACTTCCGCAAGACCTCGATCTACGGCGGTTCGAACGAGATCCAGAAAAACATCATCACCCAGATGATCCTTGGACTGTAGGAGACAAGAACATGGACTTTCAATTTACGCAGGAACAGCAGCAGTTCTCGGACGCCTTGCGGCGCTGGATGGAAAAGGACTATACGTTCGAGCATCGCAAGAAGATCGTCCACTCGGCCGAAGGCACCTCGTCGGACGCGTGGAACACGCTGACCGAGCTGGGCATGACGGCGCTGCCGGTGCCGGAAGAGCAGGGCGGTTTCAGCGGCTCGGCGATCGACATGCTGGTGGTGATGAAGGAAATCGGGCGCGGCCTGGTGGTCGAGCCCTACCTGGCCACGGCCTTCGGCGCGCAGTTCCTGAAGCTGGCCGGCAAGCAGGAAACGCTGCTGGAACAGGTCGCCACGGGCGAGCTGAAGCTGGCGGCGGCGCTGGGTGAAAAGCAGTCGCGCTTCGACCTGTTCGACATCAAGACCACGGCCAGCGCGAACGGCGACGGCTATGTGATCAACGGCACCAAGGTCGTGGTCGTGCATGGCGGCCAGGCCGGCAAGCTGATCGTCTCGGCGCGCAGCACCGGCCAGCAGCGCGACACCGGCGGCATCTCGCTGTTCGTGGTGGCGGCGGATACGGCCGGCATAGCCCGCCGGGACTATCGCACCATCGACGGCCAGCGCGCGGCCGACATCCGCTTCGACAATGTGCAGGTGCCGGCGTCGGCGCTGCTGGGCGAGCTCGGCAATGGCTGGGACATCCTCGACGCGGCGGCCGACTATGCAGTCACGCTGCTGTGTGCGGAAGCCATCGGCGCGATGGAAGCGTTGAATGCAGCCACGCTGGACTACCTGAAGACCCGCCAGCAGTTCGGCGTGCCCATCGGTAAATTCCAGGCGCTGCAGCACAAGATGGCCGAGATGTTCATGCAGTACCAGCAGGCCAGTTCGATGGCCACGCTGGCTGCGGTGAAGGTGGCTTCCAGCGACCCGGTCGAGCGTCGCCGCACGGTCTCCGCCGCCAAGGCGCGGGTGGGCCAGGCAGCGAAATTCGTGGGCCAGCAGGCGGTGCAGCTGCATGGCGGCATGGGCGTGACCGACGAGCTGCCGGCGGCGCATCACTTCAAGCGGCTGACGATGATCGAGCAGTCGCTGGGTGATACCGATTACCACCTGGCGCGCTTCATTGCCCAGCCGGGCTTCAGCCAGGCGGCCTGAGCCGACCTGGATCAACCATAGCAAAGGACCAGCGCATGGCAGAACTGAAGTGGTATTTCGAGGACTTCGAGCCTGGCCGGGTCATACCGGTCGGCAGCCGCAAGCTGCTGGAAGAGGAAATCGTCGCGTTTGCGATGCATTTCGACCCGCAGCCCTTCCACGTCAACAAGGAAGAAGCGGCGAAGTCGCATTACGGCGGCATCATCGCCAGCGGCTGGCACACCTGCAGCATCATGATGCGGATGATGGTCGACGGCTTCCTGTCGCAGGCGGCCAGCATGGGCTCGCCAGGGGTCGATGAAATCCGCTGGCTCAAGCCGGTGCGGCCAGGCGACACGCTCACGGTCACCACGACCGTGATGGACGTGCGCCCGTCAAGCAGCAAGCCCGACCGCGGCGTGGTCCATACGATGTGGGAAGCCAAAAACCAGCATGGCGAAACGGTGGCGACGGTGAAGGGCATGGGCATGTTCATGCGCCGGCCCCAGCAACCTTCCGCCACGCAATAACAAACTCAATTGAGGAGACAACATGCGTGAAATAGCATCGCTCGACGAGCTCAAGGCGCTGGTCGGCCAGGAAATAGCGGTATCGGACTGGGTGCAGATCAGCCAGGAACGGGTCAACCAGTTTGCCGAGGCCACCGGCGACTACCAGTGGATACACCTGGACGTTGAACGCTGCAAGCGCGAGTCGCCGTTCGGCGGCCCGATTGCCCATGGTTACCTGACCCTGTCGCTGCTGCCGATGCTGATGCAGAACTCGGTGCGCATGACCGACGTGCGCATGGGCGTGAACTATGGCCTGAACAAGGTGCGCTTCCCGGCGCCGGTGCCGGTCGGCAGCAAGGTCCGCAGCCGCACCACGGTGCTGTCGGTGGAAGACATCGAGGGCGGTGCGCAGGTGACGTGGCTGGTGACGGTGGAGCGTGAGGGCGGGGACAAGCCGGTGTGCGTGGCGGAGTCGATCTCGCGGCGCTATACCTGAGGGATTTTGCCTGAGACCTGATACCGGTCCCAAGTCACGTCATAGCGGTTGAAATCGATGACGTCGATTCATGTCCTTGACTCGTAGGGTGTAGAAAGCGAAGCGCGTTATACCTCGGCCGGTAACAGGCATCGCCTGTTAGTGACGCTTGGTGTAATGCGCTGGCGCTTATTACACCCTACGAATTTTCATTGCGCGTTATGTCCTGGGAGAGGCATCAGCGCTTTGCGTACTGCCCCGCGCCGAACAGCACGTCACGGGCCTTGTCGTCCGTGATCGGCTTGCGAAGATTCGCCAGCACTTCCACGCCGCGCTGCACCGCCGGCCGCGCGGCAATCTCGTCGAACCAGCGCTTCAGGTTCGGATACTCCTCGATCTCGATACCCTGGTTCTTCCACGAACGCAGCCACGGGAAGGTCGCAATGTCCGCAATCGTGTATTCCTCGCCCGCCAGGTAGCCTTCCCTGGCTACCTGCTTGTCGATCACGCCATAGAGCCGCTTTGCCTCGTTGGTATAACGGTTGATTGCATACTCGACCTTCTCGGGCGCGTAGATGCGGAAGTGGTGTGCCTGGCCCAGCATCGGTCCGACGCCGCCCATCTGGAACATCAGCCATTGCAGCGTGCTGAACTTGTCGCGATCGCTGCGGCCGAGCAGGGTTCCGGTCTTGCTGGCCAGGTAGATCAGGATGGCGCCGGACTCGAACAGCGAGATCGGCTTGCCGTCCATGCCGTCGGCGTCGACGATGGCCGGAATCTTGTTGTTGGGCGAAATAGCCAGGAAGTCCGGCTTGAACTGGTCCCCGGCCCCGATGTCGATGTGGTGCACCCGGTAAGGCAGGCCGGTTTCTTCCAGCATGATGTGAACCTTGTGGCCGTTGGGCGTGGCAGTGGAATAGACATCGATCATGGGGTTTCCTTGAAATTATTAGTGCTGCAGATTATGCAGAAATTTTGCGTTCGGCGCTCGGCCCGCGCCCATGAAAAAAGGCATGCGATCCGCATGCCTTTTTATTGACGAAACAGCCTGCCGGTCAGGAACGGGTGATCGGCAGTTCGGTGTCCTCGCCCTTCAGCGTCATGTGCTTGGCCAGCTCGAGCTTGGCGACCGCGTTGCGATGCACCTCGTCCGGGCCGTCGGCGATGCGCAGCGTGCGGTTGCCTGCCCACATGTAGGCCAGCGGGAAACCGTCCGACACGCCGGCTGCGCCGTGCGCCTGGATGGACCAGTCGAGCACCTGCTGCGCGACGTTGGGCGCCAGCACCTTGATCATCGCGATCTCGGCCTTCGCATGCTTGTTGCCCACGGTGTCCATCATGTACGCCGCCTTCAGCGTCAGCAGGCGCGCGGTGTCGATCTGGATGCGCGACTCGGCGATGCGCTCGCGCCAGATGCTTTGCTCCGAGATACGGCGGCCGAAGGCCACGCGCTCGTTCAAGCGGCGGCACATGTACTCGAGCGCCCGCTCGGCGACGCCGATGGCGCGCATGCAGTGGTGGATGCGTCCCGGTCCCAGGCGACCCTGCGCGATCTCGAAGCCGCGGCCTTCGCCCAGCAGCAGGTTGGAGGCCGGCACCCGCACGTTCTCGTAGGTGATCTCGCAGTGGCCGTGCGGCGCGTCGTCGTAGCCGAAGACGGGCAGCGGCCGGCGGATGTTAACGCCCGGGGTATCGGTCGGCACCAGGATCATCGACTGCTGCGAATGGCGCGCCGCGCCCGGGTCGGTCTTGCCCATCAGGATGAAGATCTTGCAGCGCGGGTCGCCGGCGCCGGAAATCCACCACTTGTGGCCGTTGATCACATACTCGTCGCCGTCGCGCTCGATGCGGGTTTCCACGTTGGTCGCGTCGGACGACGCCACCGCCGGCTCGGTCATCGCGAAGGCGGAACGGATCTCGCCGCGCAGCAGCGGCTCGAGCCACTGCTTCTTGTGCTCTTCGCTGCCATAGCGCTCGATGGTTTCCATGTTGCCGGTGTCCGGCGCGGAACAGTTGAACACTTCCGGCGCCCAGCCCACGCGTCCCATGATCTCGCACAGCGGCGCGTAGTCGAGGTTGGACAGGCCTTCCGGCGCACGCGGCGACTTCGGCAGGAACAGGTTCCACAGCCCTTGCTCGCGTGCCTTGGGCTTCAGGTCCTCGATAATGTTGGTCGGCAGCCAGCGGTTGCCTTTTTCAGTGCCGTTGCGGTCGATTTCTTCCTTGTAGGCTTTCTCGTTCGGATAGATATGCTCGTCCATGAACCTGAGCAGCTTGCCTTGCAGTTCCTTGCAGCGGTCCGAATATTCAAATTCCATTTGATGTCTCCTTGTTGGTTGCCAGCTTAAGGGGTGAGTCAGGAACGGGCGCCGGAGGCGTACTGCCAGCCCATCTCGGCCATGGGGCGCGTCGCCTGGCCGGCCTTCAGCGCTTCCTCGCTGGAGGCGGTGCCGTCGACGTAGCGCTTCATGATGCCCTGCAGGATGCCCGCCATGCGGAACATGTTGTAGGCCAGGTAGAACTTGAAATCTTCCTGGCGTATGGTGCGGCCGGTGCGCTGCGAATACAGCGCGATGTACTCCTGCTCGGTCGGTATGCCCAGCGACTTGTGGTCGAGCCCGCCGATGCCGCGGAACTGGCCCTGGGCGATATGCCAGCTCATCAGGTGATAGGAAAAGTCGGCCAGCGGGTGGCCCAGCGTCGACAGCTCCCAGTCCAGCACGGCCAAAATGCGCGGCTCGGTCGGGTGGAAGATCATGTTGTCGAGGCGGTAGTCGCCATGCACGATGCTGGTCTCGTCGCCTGGCGGGATATTCCCCGGCAGCCATTCGATGAGCTTGTCCATCGCCTCGATCTTCTCGGTCTCGGACGCCTTGTACTGGCGGGTCCAGCGGTCGATCTGGCGGCCGAAGTAATTGCCCGGCTTGCCGAAGCTTTCCAGGCCGATGGCCTTGTAGTCGATCATGTGCAGCTGCGCGATCACGCGGTTCATCTCGTCGTAGTAGGCGCCGCGTTCCTCGTTGCTCATGCCGGGCAGCGACTGGTCCCACAGCACGCGGCCCTGCACGAAGTCCATCACGTAGAACGCGCGGCCGATGACGGACTCGTCGGTGCACAGCGCATACTGGCGCGGCGCCGGGAAGCCGGCCCGGTTCAGCGCGTCCATCACACGGAACTCGCGGTCGATGGCGTGGGCGGAGGCCAGCAGCTTGGCGGCGGGGCCGGGCTTGGTGCGCAGCACATAGCTGCGGTCGCCGGCAGTGAGCTTGAACGTGGGGTTGGACTGGCCGCCCTTGAACTGCTCGACGTTCAACTCGCCGGAATAGCCTTCCACATGCTGGCGCATGTAGTCCTGCAAGGCGCCGATATCGAACTTCTGGCGCTCGGCCACCGGCTTGGTGCCCATGAATTCTTCGTACATCGCGTCTCCTGATTATTTGTCGGGACCACGGCACGTACCGCGGTCAAGACTCGTCGTCGGAATTTATTGTCGGGCCATTCTACCGCATAAAATCGTACGATCGTACTAATCGGTAGCTTATAAGCGGCCCGTCCTGCATGAATGACTTCGACCCTGGCGAGCTCGTAGGGTGTAACAAGCGCCAGCGCATTACACCGCTCGTCGCTTGCAGGCGGTGCCTGTTCATCGGCCATGGTGTAATGCGCTTCGTTTATTACACCCTACGATTTTCCTTCCGCCGGCTTGCGGAACTTGCGGTACTGCTCGTACAGGATTTCCATGGTCGTGCTGCGTGTGTCGTCCTGCAGCACCGTCGGCGGCGCATGGTTGACGAAGCGCACCACCCAGTCTGCCGCATGGTCGCCGACATCGAGCGCGTTGATGCAGCCTGCCGTTTGCGCCAGGTTGCCCAGGTACAGGCGCTGGCCGGTCAGTGCATGCGAAAGGATGGCGCGGTTGACGCCGCCGTGCAGCACCATCAGCACGGTGTCCCAGTTGTCTTCGGCCCGCAGGCGGCCGAGTGCCGGATGCACGCGGTCCATCAGCTCGCCGATGGACTCGCCGTTCAGGAAGCGCTTGTCCTCGGGCACGATGCCCTCGAATGCGCCGGTGAAGGCTTCCTTCAGCTTGTCCTCGGCAATGGACGCCAGCTTGCCGCCGCGGATTTCCACCAGCTCCGGCCAGGTCTCCAGCCCGATGTCCTGGCCGGTCTGGGCCAGCACGCCCTGCGCCGTCTCGACCGTGCGCGGCAAGCCGGAAACGATGACGCGGTCGAAGCGCACGCCGTCGGCGGCGAACACGCGGCCTGCGGCCTCGGCCTGCGCGCGGCCCTGTTCATTGAGCGGGACCGCTTCCGGAAGGATGGGTCTGCCCGATGCATCGAAGTAGGTGACATTGCCATGCCGCATCAGGTAGATGCGGCGTCGTTGTGCAGTTTTCATCGGTCCTTTTACTTGTATTGCGGCTTGCGCTTCTCGAGGAAGGCGCTGATGCCTTCGCGGCCGTCGCGATGGTGCAGGCTTTCGACGAAGTGCTGCTTCTCGAGTTCAAACTGCTGTTCGAGCGTGTTCTCGCTGGCGTCGCGCACCAGGCTCTTGATGCGGGTCGTTGCGTTCGGCGACAGCAGCGCGAGTTCGTCGGCCCAGGCCAGCGTATGGTCGAGCGCGCTGCCGTCCGGCGCCAGGCGGTTGACCAGGCCCAGCGCATGCAGGCGCGTCGCCAGCACCGGCTTGCCTTCGATGATGATCTCGGTGGCCAGCTGGCGCGGCAGCGCACGGGCCAGGAACCAGGAGCCGCCGCCGTCCGGCGTCAGGCCGACCTTCACATAGGCCATCACGAACTTGGCGTTCTCGCCGGCGACGATCATGTCGCAGGCCAGCGCCAGCGAAAAACCGGCGCCCGCCGCCGCGCCGTCGACCGCGGCAATGACTGGCTTCGTGCAGCTGCGTATGGCGTCGGTCCAGCCGTTGAGCTGGTCGATGGAGTCGGCCTGGACTGCCTTGTCCTTCTCGCGGTTTTCCAGCAGGCGGTTCAGGTTGCCGCCGGCGCAAAAGAAGTTGTCGGCGCCGGTCAGCACGACGGCGCGGATACTGCTGTCCCGTTCGGCAGTGGCCAGCGACTCGACCGCCGCGGCATACATGTCGGGATGAAGCGCGTTCTTCGCGCCGGGGTTGGACAGGGTAAGGATCAGCGTGGCGTCCCGTCGGGACGCCTTGAGTTCTGCGGACATGGTGTGGGTCGCCGCGGTGCGGGCCAGGGTTGGGATGAAGGATCATATACCGGCGCATGCATGCTTGAAAAGCAAGCCCGCCGATTGTGCGCCCCGTCGGCAGCGGTTAATATCGCCGGCAGCATGGCGGCCTGCCAGGCGTCCAACGATTATCCAAGGAGACAAGATGTTCAAGTTATGCGGCTTTGCGCTCAGCAATTACTACAACAAGGTCAAGCTCGCGCTGCTGGAAAAAGGCGTGCCGTTCGAAGAGGAACTGGTCTGGGCCGACCGTTCCGCGGCGCTGCTGGAGAAGTCGCCGCTGGGGAAGATTCCCTACTGCGAGACCGAGCATGGCACGCTGTTCGAGTCGCAGGTCATCATGGAATACATCGAGGATGCGTATCCGCAAAACCCGCTGATGCCGGCCGACGCGTTCGGCCGCGCCAAGCAGCGCGAGCTGGTCACCTTCATCGAGCTGCACCTGGAACTGGTGGCGCGTGAGTTGTACGGCGAGGCCTTCTTCGGCGGCAAGGTATCCGACGAGACCAGGGAGCGCGTAAAGAAACTGCTGACGCGCAATGCGAAGGCGCTGGGCAAGGTGGCGAAGTTCGGGCCCTATATCGCCGGCGACCAGTTCACCATGGCCGACTGCGCGGCGATGGTTCACCTGCCGCTGGTCGGCATGGCCAGCAAGATCGTCCTCGGCGAGGACGTGCTCGCCGAATACCCTGTGCGTGACTACGTGAAGATGCTGGCGGAACGGCCGACGGTGCAAAAGGTCAATGCCGACCGCAAGGCAAACGAGGCAATGCGCAAGGCGATGAAGTAGGGAAATGCAAGGAATAATCCGTAGGGTGTAATAACCGAAGGGCATTACACCATGGCCGATGAACAGGCACCGCCTGCAAGCGACGAATGGTGTAATGCGCTTTCGCTTATTACACCCTACGCGAAATTCACGGATGGGCCAATGTCCTCCGCGTTACAGCTTTGCCAGGCGCTCCAGCGCCAGTTGCAAGGTCTCGTCCTGTTTCGCAAAACAGAAGCGCACGATGCCCGACTCCCTGGGCTGGTGATAAAACGCCGACACCGGGATCGCCGCCACGCCGATCTCGGTCGTCAGCCATTTCGCAAATTCTGCTTCGGGCAGATTTGACACATCCGAATACTCGACGCACTGGAAGTAGGTGCCGTCCGAAGGCAGCAGCTTGAAACGCGTTCCCGCCAGGCCTAGTCGGAACAGGTCGCGCTTGCGCTGGTAGAAGGCCGGCAGGTCGAGATAGGGCGCCGGGTTCTTCATGAATGCAGCGAGGCCGTGCTGCACCGGCGTGTTGACCGTGAACACGTTGAACTGGTGGACCTTGCGGAACTCGTTCATCAGCGCGGCCGGCGCGGCGACATAGCCTATCTTCCAGCCGGTGACATGGTAGGTCTTGCCGAAACTCGACACCACGAAGGACCTTGCGGCCAGCTCGGGATGGCGGCATACCGACTCGTGCCGTGCGCCGTCATACACCATGTGTTCGTACACCTCGTCGGACAGCACCAGGATATCGGTGCCGCGCACGATGTCGGCCAACGCGCTGATGTCGCTGCCGCGCAGCACCGAGCCGGTCGGGTTATGCGGCGAGTTGATCATGATGAGCCGGGTGCGCGGGCTGACCGCGGCAGCCACTTTCTGCCATGGCACCGCGTAACCGGCGCCGCTCACTTCCATCTGCACGAAGACCGGCACGCCGCCAGCCAGCTGTATGGCCGGCACGTAGCTGTCGTAGGCCGGCTCGATGACGATGACTTCATCGCCCGGATGCACGCAGCACAGCACCGAGGTCAGGATGCCCTGGGTCGCGCCGGCGGTGACCGTGATCTCGCTGGCCGGGTCATAGCGGTGGCCGTAGATGGCTTCCACCTTGTCGGCGATCACGGCACGCAGCGCGGGTATGCCGGTCATCGGCGGATACTGGTTCAGTCCGCTGCGCATGGCGTCGGCCACGGCATCCACCAGCGCCGGATCGCAATGGAAGTCGGGAAAGCCCTGGCCCAGGTTGACCGCGCCTTTCTCGGTCGCCAGCGCCGACATGACCGTGAAGATGGTGGTGCCGACATCCGGCAGGCGCGAAGTAAGTCGGGAAAAATCCATGCTGGCTGCGGTGTCGTTGGGCATAGTCGTGCTGGCGATAAAGGTTGGTTGACTGGGTTTTTTCGTGGGTGCGGCGTTCGCCATTCTAGCTGGCGCCGGGTTGTTCCTGAAGCCAGGCCTGCGGCGTCATTATGCGAAACATGCCTGCCTTCGCCGTGCGCCTTGCAAGCTTGAGCAGCGCCTTGTCCTTGGTCACCAGGACAGCGGCCTGCGCGTCGCGCGCAAGTTCGAGGAACTTCTGGTCGTCGCGGTCGCTGCAAACCGGCAGCGGCGCCGTGCCGGTTCCCGCGTCGCTGATCCCGATGAGCCTGTCGAACTCGGCAGCAGCCGCCTGCCGCTTCGCCTCGTCCAGCGGCAGGTGAGGGTAGTGCAGCACGTGCAGCCATTCCTGCCGGCAGTCTTCACGGGTCACGCCCTGCACGCCGCCGCTTTGCAGCGCGTCGAGCAGCCCGTTCCAGCGCGGGTCGTGGAACACGAACAGGTCGAGCAGGACATTGGTATCGATGACCAGGCGATTCGGTATCATTGCGAAAAATTTTTCTGTGGAAAGCTCATGCTGATTGTTTTATCGCCCGCCAAGACACTGGACTATACGTCGTCGACGGCAGCCGTCGACACCACGCTGCCCGACTTCACCAGCCATGCAGCCGCGCTGGTCAAGCGCCTGAAGCGGCTGTCGCCGGCGGAGATTGCGCAGCTGATGAACATTTCGGACCCGCTTGCGGCGCTGAATGCAGGGCGTTACGCATCGTGGACGCCGCAGTGTACCAGCGACAATGCGCGGGCGGCAGTGCTGGCGTTCAATGGCGATGTCTATGCCGGGCTGGAAGCGGCAACGCTGCCGGCGCTGGCGCTGTCCCACCTGCAGTCGCAGGTGCGCATCCTGTCAGGGCTGTACGGCCTGCTGCGACCGCTGGACCTGATGCAGCCTTACCGTCTCGAGATGGGCACGCGCCTGCAGAATGCGCGCGGCGCCAACCTGTACGAATACTGGGGCAAGCTGGTGACCGACGCCCTGGCCCGGGAGCTGGCCAGCCGCGATGAGGCGGCGCTGGTCAACCTGGCTTCCGAGGAATATTTCAAGGTGGTGCAGCCGGCGCGGCTGAAGGCGCCAGTGATCACGCCGGTGTTCCAGGACTGGAAGGACGGCCGGTACAAGATTATTTCGTTTCATGCGAAGAAGGCGCGCGGCATGATGGCGCGCTTTGCCGCGGTGAACGGGGTAACCGCGCCCGAACAGTTGAAGGCGTTCGACCTCGGTGGCTATGCGTTCGACGCAGCCGATTCGGATGGCAGTCGCTGGATGTTCAGGCGGCGGGCGGCTTGAAGCGCCGACGCAAGATCAGGCACGCCGGCGCCGCTTCCAGCCGCTTTCCATAGGCCCATTACTGCCCGCCGGCCCGAAACGCTCTACCAGATCTTCCACCACGGCGATTTGACTGTCTTCACGACGCCGGTGACAGGCAACTCGCTGTTCGGGAAGTTTTGCTTGAAAACGCGGTTGGCATCGTCCCGCAATTCCGGCATGCCGAGCGCATCGTAGGAGCGGGCCATGATGAACAGCGCTTCCTCGACCGCCGGCGTGTCCTTGAACTCGCGCACGACTTGCTGCGCGCGGTTGGCCGCTGCCAGGTAGGCGCCGCGACGGTAGTAATAATTGGCGACGTGTACGTCGTACTGGGCCATGGCGTTGACCAGGTAGGCCATGCGGTCGCGGCCATCCTGCGCATAGATGCTGTTGGGATAGCGGTCGATCAGCAGCTTGAACGAGTCGAATGCCTCGCGCGCCGCTTTCGGGTCGCGTTCGGTCAGGTCCTGGCGCGAAACGAAGTCGAACAGGCTGAGCTTGTCATTGAAGTTGATCAGGCCGCGCAGGTAGTACATGTAGTCGACGTTCGGGTGATTCGGGTGCAGCTTGATGAAGCGCTCGACCGCAGCCAGCGCCAGCGCCTGGTCGCCGGCGCGGTAGTGCGCATAGGCGATGTCCATTTGCGCCTGCTGCGCATAGGTGCCGAACGGGTAGCGGGATTCGAGTTTCTCGAAGTACTTGATGGACTTCTCGTAGCCGCCGGCATTCAGTTCCTCGCGGGCCTCGGCATACAATTTCTGGGCTGACCAGTTGCGCGTTTCGTCCGGGGGTTCGGATTGCAGTAAACTGCACGCCGAAAGCGACAGCATGAATGCGATCAATAGAAATTTCAGAGATTTTATCTGCATGGGGTTTCGCGTGACTGACGACTGAACAATGAATGATTATAGCTGATGGGATATGCCGTGCCGCCAATTGAACACCCGAACTCCACCGACCTTCCGCCCGATGACGCCTATGAGGAAAGCGACGATGTCGAGCTTGTCGCGGAGGCGGACGAAGCGATCGTTCTGGCGCTTTCCGAGGCCGATTGCGGCATGCGGCTGGACAAGGTGCTGTCCCGTTATCTTCCGGATTACTCCCGCAGCCGGCTGCAGCAATGGATAGAAGACGGCCATGTCACGGTCGACGGCAAGACCGCGCGCGCCAAGAGCACGATGTTCGGCGACGAGCAGGTGCTGGTCCAGCCCCAGGCCGCGGCCGACGCCCATGCCTACGAGCCGGAGCCGATGGCGCTGGACATCGTCTACGAAGACCAGGCCATCATGGTCATCGACAAGCCGGCCGGGCTGGTCGTCCATCCGGGCGCAGGCAACTGGTCCGGCACGCTGCAGAATGGGCTGCTGCACTATTACCCTCCGATTGCCGACGTGCCCCGTGCGGGCATCGTGCACCGGCTCGACAAGGACACCAGCGGCCTGATGGTGGTGGCCAGGACCATGCAGGCGCAGACCGACCTGGTGCGCCAGCTGCAGGCGCGCACCGTGCACCGGGTCTACCTGGCGCTGGTCTGGGGCACGCCGCAGGTCGGCGGCAAGGTCGACGCGGCGATCGGCCGCCATCCGCGCGAGCGCATCCGGATGTCGGTGCAGAACAACCTGACCGCCAAGCCGGCGGTCACCCATTTCCGCCGGCTCGCGACCGGCCTGCTCGAAGGCAAGCCGGTCAGTCTGCTGCGGTGCGAGCTTGAAACCGGCCGCACCCACCAGATCCGCGTGCACATGCAGTCGCTCGGCTTCGCGCTGGTTGGCGATGCGCTCTATGGCAAGCCGCACCTGGCGCCGGTATTCGGGCGGCAGGCGCTGCATGCGTGCCGGCTAGGCCTGGTGCACCCGGTCAGCCGCGAGGAAGTCGAATGGCAGGCGCCGTTGCCGGAGGACATGGCTGCACTCATTGCACGCGCCGGCATTACGCTGGAGCCGGGTGCGGCATGACCTCCTGCATCGTCCCCGACTGGGCCGCGATGCCGGCGACCGTCGGCGCGCTGTCCACCACGCGGGGTGGCGGCGTCAGCGCCGCGCCGTTTGACGACGGCGCCGGCGGCGGCGGGCTGAACCTCGGTTCGCATGTCGGCGACGACGCCGGCAGCGTGATGCGGAACCGGGCGATCCTGCAGGCGCAACTGCCGGGCCCGCCGGTCTGGCTCAACCAGGTGCACGGCGCCGACGTGGTCGATGCTGCTACGGTCACAGGCGTGCTGGACGCCGACGCCAGCATCGCGACCCGGCCCGGCGTGGTCTGCGCCATAATGACCGCCGACTGCCTGCCGGTGCTGTTTGCCGACCGCGCGGGTACCGTGGTCGGCGCGGCGCATGCGGGCTGGCGCGGACTGGCGCAAGGTGTGCTGCAAAACACGGTGGCGCGCATGCGGCAAGCGGGCGCGACGGACATTACTGCCTGGCTCGGCCCGGCCATCGGTCCGCAGGCGTTCGAGGTCGGCGCCGAAGTGCGCGCCGCCTTTGCGGACCTTGACCCGGCAGCCGCCGACGCTTTCGCCATGCAGCCCGGCGGCAAGTACCTGGCCGATATCTACCGGCTGGCCCGGCTTGCGCTTGCCGGCTGCGGCGTGCGGCAGGTCGACGGCGGCGATTTCTGCACGGTCAGCGACGAAGCCCGTTTCTACTCGTACCGCCGCGATCGCGTCAGCGGGCGTATGGCCTCGCTGGTCTGGATCAAGCCGGCCCTGTCTTAAGTCGGAGGCGGCTGCTCCGGCGTCGCCGCCTGCTCGGCCGCGGCCGCCTGGCGCTGCCGTTCCTGCTGCTCTGCAGCACGCCTGCGCTTGCGCTGGCGTCCGCCGCTGATGTATAAGAGCAGGGCCACCGGCACCAGTCCGTACAGGATAAAGGTCATGACGCCGGCCACTGGCGTCGTTTCCGTGATGGACATCATGAGCACTACGTAGAGCCAGCCGACGGCGACAATAAACATGGAAAATACCGGAATAGAAGAAGTCTTGGAACCTTAACGATACGCGAAACCGGGAAGACAAGCATGAAGACGCTCACGCCGCAGGATGCAGCAGCATGGATGGCCCAGTTATCCGACCCGAAGGCCTGGCAGGACCTGATGAAGCAGTCGCAAACCATGCCGTTCAATGGTTCCGGTCTGCTTCCGGGTCCGCTGTCGCAGGATCTTGCGGTGCTCATCGAGCCGGCAGCGCTGACCAAGCTGCAGAATGACTATGTCCAGGAGTTTTCCGCGCTGTGGCAAAAGCTCGCGAGCGCAGAGCCGCCCGAAGTCGGCGACAAGCGGTTCAGCACCGAGGCATGGAAGTCCAATCCGCTGCATGCATTCAACGCCGCCGCCTACCTGCTCAATGCGCGCTTCATGATGGCCATGGCGGACGCGGTCAGCGCGGCGCCCAAGGTCAAGCAGCGTATCCGTTTCGCGATCCAGCAGACCATCGACGCGATGTCGCCTTCGAACTTCCTGGTGACCAACCCGGAAGCGCAGAAGAAGCTGGTCGAGTCCAAGGGCGAGAGCCTGGCCAAGGGCATTGCCTTGATGCTGGCAGACATGGGCAAGGGCCGCATTTCGCAGACCGATGAAACCGCGTTCAATGTCGGCGGCAATGTCGCCACCACGGAAGGCGCGGTCGTGTTCGAGAACGAACTGTTCCAGCTCATCCAGTACAAGCCGCTGACCAAGACCGTGTACGAACGGCCGCTGCTGCTGGTGCCGCCCTGCATCAACAAGTTCTACATCATGGACCTGCAGCCGGCAAATTCGCTGGTGCGTTACGCGGTCGAGCAGGGGCACACGGTGTTCCTGGTGTCATGGGTCAATCCCGACGCATCGTTGAAGGATGCCACCTGGGACGACTACATCGAGAACGGCGCGATCAAGGCGATCGAGGTCGTGCGCGAGATCGGCGGACGCGACCAGATCAACGCGCTGGGTTTCTGCGTCGGCGGCACCATCCTGGCGACGGCATTGTCGGTGATGGCAGCGCGCGGCGAGAAGCCGGCCGCCAGCATTACGCTGCTGACCACGCTGCTCGACTTTTCCGACACCGGGGTGCTGGAAGTCTATATCGATGAAGAACAGGTCGCGCGCCGCGAAGCCAGCATAGGCCAGGGCGGCATGATGCCGGGCCGCGACTTCACGGCAGCGTTTTCCAGCCTGCGGCCCAACGACCTGGTATGGAACTATGTCGAGCAGAGCTACCTGAAAGGCGTCGAGCCACCGGCCTTCGACCTGCTGTACTGGAACGCGGATGCAACCAATCTGCCAGGACCGATGTTCTGCTATTACCTGCGCAATATGTATCTTGAAAACAATCTGCGCGAACCCGGCAAGCTGACGGTGGCAGGCCAGGCCCTGGACCTTGGCCGCATCGACCTGCCGGCCTTCGTCTATGCGTCGAAGGAAGACCATATCGTGCCGTGGAAGGCAGCATACGAGTCGCTCAACCTGATCAACACGAAAAACCGCAAGCGCAGCCGTTTCGTGCTTGGCGCGTCCGGCCATATCGCCGGCGTGATCAACCCGGCGTCCAAGAACAAGCGCAGCCACTGGGTCAACGGCGAGGTGCCGGCACAAGCGGATGCCTGGCTGGCAGGCGCCCAGGAGAAACCAGGCAGCTGGTGGACCGAGTGGGCTGCTTTCCTTGCCGAAAATGGCGGCAAGGAAGTCAATGCGCCACGGGGCTACGGTTCAGGCAAGTACAAACCGGTGGAGGCCGCACCAGGCAGGTATGTGACCCGGAAAGCCGCCTGAGCTTGCGCGGCGTCTTGCAATAACGGCAAATACACCTTAAACCTTTGATTTGAAGAACTATAATTAATTGGGTGCGGTAGGCGCCCACCGACTTCCAGGCCGGAATGCAGCAGAGCGAAAGAGTGTATCAAAGTGAATTTTCAAATGAACAGTGCAAAGAAGGCGTCGGACCGGTTAATCAAGAAGTATCCGAACCGCCGGCTGTACGACACGCAAACCAGTTCCTACATCACGCTGACGGATGTCAAGCAGCTGGTGCTTGCCAACGAGGAATTTACGGTGGTCGACGCCAAGAGCGAGGAAGACCTGACGCGCAGCATCTTGCTGCAGATCATCCTGGAAGAGGAGTCCAACGGCTCGCCGATGTTCTCCAGCGGCGCGCTGGCGCAGATCATCCGTTACTACGGGCATGCAATGCAGGGCATGATGGGTTCCTACCTGGAAAAGAATATCCAGGCCTTCATCGACATCCAGAACAAGCTGACGGAAAACTCGAAGGGCCTGTACGAGGGAAAACCTTTCAGCCCGGAAATGTGGACACAGTTCATGAGCGTGCAGGGGCCGATGATGCAGGGCATGATGACCAATTACATCGAGCAGAGTAAGAGCCTGTTCATCCAGATGCAGGAACAGATGCAGAACCAGACCAAGAGCATGTTCGGCACCTTCCCGTTCGTGCCGCCTGCTGCGCCGCCCACCACACCTTCGGCAGCGCCACCCGAGAAAAAAGACAAATAAGGCGCTGCCCGGAAGGCTGGCGGCGATGCGGGTACAATAGCGGCTTCGTTTTTCTCCGCCAGACCCCCATCCCATGTCTATCGTTTCCCTGCCGACGCCCAAGGTCGGCTTCGTTTCCCTTGGCTGCCCGAAGGCGCTGGTCGATTCCGAGCAGATCCTCACGCAATTGCGCGCGGAGGGCTATGACACCGCGAAGTCCTACGACGGCGCCGACATCGTCATCGTCAACACCTGCGGCTTTATCGACGCCGCGGTGCAGGAGTCGCTCGACGCCATCGGCGAAGCCATCAGCGAGAATGGCCGCGTGATCGTCACCGGCTGCCTGGGCGCGAAGAAGGATGCGCAGGGCGACGACATCATCCAGAAAGTGCATCCCAAGGTGCTGGCAGTCACCGGCCCGCATGCGCTCGGCGAAGTGATGGACGCAGTGCACCTGCACCTTCCCAAGCCGCATGCGCCGTTCATCGACCTGGTGCCGGCGCAGGGCATCAAGCTGACGCCAAAGCACTATGCCTACCTGAAAATTTCGGAAGGCTGCAATCATCGCTGCAGCTTCTGCATCATCCCGTCGATGCGCGGCGACCTGGTGTCGCGGCCCATTGCCGACGTGATGCTGGAGGCAGAGAACCTGTTCAAGGCCGGCGTCAGGGAGCTGCTGGTGATTTCGCAGGACACCAGCGCCTATGGCGTCGACGTGAAGTTCCGCACCGGCTTCTGGAACGGCACGCCGGTCAAGACCCACATGACGCAACTGGTCGGCGCGCTCGAGCAGCTGGCGAAGCAGTACGGGGCCTGGGTGCGGCTGCACTACGTCTACCCGTATCCGCACGTCGACCAGATCATCCCGATGATGAATGGCGGGCACGTGGTGCCTTACCTCGACGTGCCGCTGCAGCATGCGCACCCGGACGTGCTCAAGCGCATGAAGCGGCCGGCCAATGGGGAAAAGAATATCGAACGCATCCGCGCCTGGCGCGAACTGTGCCCGGACATCACGATCCGCTCGACCTTCATCGCCGGCTTCCCTGGCGAGACGGAAGCCGAATTCCAGTACCTGCTGGACTTCCTGGAAGAAGCGCAGATCGACCGCCTCGGCTGTTTCGCCTACTCGCCGGTGGAGGGCGCTACCGCCAACGCACTGGCCGACCAGCTGCCGGAGGAAGTGCGCGAGGAGCGCCGCGGCCGCGTGATGCAGCTGCAGGAACGCATTTCGAAAGAGCGGCTGCAACGCAAGGTCGGCAAGACGATCAGGGTGCTGATCGACGCGGTCGACCGTACCGGCGGCGCCACTGGCCGTTCGGCTGCCGATGCGCCGGAAATCGACGGCGTCGTGCATGTGAAAGCGCCTTACGAGCCGCACCTGAAGCTGAAGGTCGGCGAGTTCCACGACGTCGTCGTCACCGCCGCCGACGCACACGACCTGTGGGCGCGGGCATGATGCGGCGTCTCCTGCCGGTGCTGCTGTCGGCGACGTTGCTGGGGGGCACGGCGCAGGCGGCGGAGTCATCGGCTGCCGCTGGCGGCCTGTTTGCGCGCCCGGTCCTGCTGCGCGGCACGCTGGGCGAGTCGCAGATCCAGATGAAGCTGCAGCCCAAGGAAGACCCGGCAGAAGGTATCGAGGGCGAGTACATCGTCTTCGGGCGCAGCGGCCGCATCCTGCTGGCCGGCGAGACCGAGTCCGGCGGTTTGCTGATGGAAGAATCGGAGAACGGCACCGATGTGTCCGGCCAGTGGGAAGGGCAGCAGGAAGGCACGACGGTGCGCGGCACCTGGCAGTCGGCCGACGGTTCGGTCAGCAAGCCGTTCGTGCTGGCGCCGCTCGACCAGCCGGCCGAGCCGGCCAGGAGCCAGCGTTAATCCCGATTAATCCAGATTAACCCAGACAGGAGCGTGCATGAGTGGCGAGAAGTCATTGCAGACCCGGCTGATTCATTCCGATTACCAGGCCCCGGCGGGATTTGCCGCCTTTCCGCAAGCGATCCATCATGCGTCGACGGTGTTGTTCAAGGATGTGGCAGCGCTGCGTTCGCGCAACTGGCAGGACAAGTCCGGCTACACCTACGGCCTGCATGGCACGCCGACCACCTTTACGCTGGAAGCGCGCCTGGCCGCCATCGAGCAGGGCACCTATTGCCTGCTGGCGCCCAGCGGCCTGGCCGCGATTGCGATGGTCGACCTTGCCCTGCTGAAAACCGGCGACGACGTGCTGCTGCCAGACAACGTCTACAACCCCAGCCGCGAGCTCGGCAACTGGCTGAACAGGGACTTCGGCATCAGCGCCCGCTACTACGACCCGATGGTGGGCGCCGGCATTGCCGCGCTGATCCGCCCCAACACGCGCCTGGTCTGGACCGAGGCGCCGGGTTCGGTATCGATGGAAGTGCCCGACATCCCGGCGATCTGCCGTGCCGCGCATGATGCCGGCGCGGTGGTCGCCATCGACAATACCTGGTCGGCGGGGATTGCCTTCGCCGCGTTCGACCACGGCTGCGACATCGTGATGCAGGCGCTGACCAAGTACCAGTCTGGCGGCTCCGACGTGCTGATGGGTTCGGTGACGACCCGCGACGAGTCGCTGCAACGGAAAATCGAGGCGGCGCACATGCGGCTGGGCTATGGTGTCGGCGCCGACGACGCCTACCTGGTGCTGCGTGGGCTGGCCACGATGAAGCTGCGTTTCGACGCGCATGACCGCGGCGGGCGCCAGGTCGCCGCGTGGCTGCACGCGCGTCCGGAAATTGCGCGGGTGTTGCACCCGGCGTTCGATTCCTGTCCCGGGCATGAATACTGGAAGCGGGACTTTAGCGGCGCCGGCGGCCTGTTCTCGGTGATTTTCGATGCGCGTTACAGCGAGGCGCAGACTGATCGGTTTGTCGACAGCCTGAAGCTGTTCCAGATCGGCTATAGCTGGGGCGGCGCCAACAGCCTCTGCGTTCCGTACCGGATGCAGGGGCTGCGCAATGGCTGGGGAGAAAACGGACAACTGCTGCGGTTTAATGTCGGGCTGGAAGATCCGGCGGATCTGATTGCGGATATAGAACAGGCGCTGAAAACGTTGCTGTAACGCAAGCGTGGTAAGTCCAACGCTCCGGTAGCGCATTTTCATGCTGGCTTGCACCAGAAGCACCACTTCCCTGCAGCGACAGTTGCTGTTGCCATTGACGTTCCGCGCAGCGACAGTTGCTGTTGCTGTTGCTGTTGCTGTTGACGTTG
Source organism: uncultured Noviherbaspirillum sp. (assembly GCA_963522035.1). Taxonomy (GTDB): domain Bacteria; phylum Pseudomonadota; class Gammaproteobacteria; order Burkholderiales; family Burkholderiaceae_D; genus Noviherbaspirillum_A. The sequence continues at coordinate 66,412 of CAUQYP010000004.1, forward strand.
CCGTTGCTTTTGACGTGGGTCCCCGTTGATGGCGCCACGTCGCTGGGACCGAAATCGGATAAAGAAGCGTCGGCTGTCTGAGCGCAGCGAGTTTCCGACGCT
>CAUQYP010000005.1:0-66493 GCA_963522035.1 uncultured Noviherbaspirillum sp.
CCGCTTTTGACGTTGGCAACGGTTGCACAGCGCAAGACGCCATTGCAGCGCGTGCCGGACGGGTGAAACGTCGAATCGCTCACTGCCGTGGGGAGTAGCCGGGTGTTCGTCCCGGCAGCCGACCCGCTTTTTTGCTCCGCCAAAAAAGTGGGGCAAAAAAGGCGGCCCCTACGACGGCGCCCCGCTGCGCGGGGTGCACGCGCCGCCAGGAACTGAAACGGGAAGCGTCGGAAACTCGCTTCGCTCAGACAGCCGACGCTTCTTTATCCGTTTCAGTCCCTGGCGACGCGTCGCCGTCTAACGGGGATCCACGTCAAAAGCAACTGCAACTGCAACGGCAACTGTCGCTGCGCGGGCAACTGCAACAGCAACAGCAACTGTCGCTACGCGCAACAAGCAATATCGCTTAAGGCCGGCTTGGGCAAGCAAGCAAGAAACTGCTCTAGCGGGCCGCCGCGGATGCCCCCGGCGCCGGCTTGCCGGTGCGCCAGTACACCCGTACCAGCAGCAGCGCCGCCACGATCAGCCCGAACACGATGGGCTGGGAAAAATCGTTCTTGCCCGCCTTCATCCACCAGTAATGGAGTATTCCCAGCGGCGCGATCAGGTAGATCAGCCGGTGCAGCCACTGCCAGCGCTTGCCGCCCAGCCGCTTGATCATCGCGTTGGTGCTGGTCGCCGCCAGCGGAATGAGCAATACGAAGGCTGCGAATCCCACCGTGATGAACGGCCGCTTGACCACGTCCCTGAGCATTTCCGCGACATCGAAGAAATGATCGAACCAGAGAAAGGTCGTGAAGTGGAGCGCCGCATAAAAGAAAGTGAACAAACCGATCATGCGCCGCAGCCGGATCAGCCAGTTCCACCCCGTGAGCCGCCGCAACGGCGTGACCGCCAGCGTGATGCACAGGAAATACAGCGTCCAGTCACCGGTATTGCGGGTGATGAATTCCACCGGATTGGCGCCCAGCCAGTCATTGACAGTAAAGACCACCAGGCGCAGGAACGGCAGCGTCGCAGTGATGAAGAGGACAATCTTCAGGCGCCGCAACTGCGCGGGGTTCAAACTGGCCAGCGTCGTCGCCATCAGAACAGTTTGCGAAGATCCATGCCGGTGTACAGGCTGGCGACTTCGCTGTAGCCGTTGAACATCAGGGTCTTGCGCTTTTTCGCGAACAGGCCGTCTTCGCCGATGCGGCGCTCGCTGGCCTGCGACCAGCGCGGATGGTCGACTTCGGGATTGACGTTGGAATAGAAACCATATTCCGATGCCGCCGACAGGTTCCACGCGGTCTTCGGCTGCTCTTTTGTAAAGCGCACCTTGACGATGGACTTGGCGGACTTGAAACCATACTTCCATGGCACCACGATGCGCACCGGCGCGCCGTTCTGGTTGGGCAGCGCCTCGCCATACATCCCTACCGTCAGCAGCGTCAGCGGGTGCATGGCCTCGTCCATGCGCAGTCCTTCCACGTAGGGCCATTTCAGCACCGGGCTGCCGAGGCCGGGCATCTGGGCCTTGTCGGCAAGCGTGACGAATTCGACATATTTGGCGTCGCCGGTCGGCTCGGCTTTCTTGATCAGTTCGGCCAGCGAGTAACCCACCCATGGCACCACCATCGACCAGCCTTCGACACAGCGCAGCCGGTAGACCCGCTCTTCCAGCGGCGCCAGCTTCATCAGGCTGTCTAGGTCCAGCGTCATCGGCTTCTTGACCTCGCCCTCGATGGCAATCGTCCACGGCCGCGTCTTCAGCGAGCCGGCATAACGGGCCGGGTCGGACTTGTCGGTGCCGAACTCATAGAAATTGTTGTAGGTGCTGGCGTCCTTGAAGGAAGTCTGCTTGTCCATCACCACATAGCCGGGATTGGGCTTGGCAGCAAGCTTCTGGCCGCTCTGCGCAAATGCCTCGCGGTTGGCCATCTCCAGCAGCGCCCCGCCGGCAATGGAGCCGACCGCCAGTTGGCGGATAAAGGAACGTCGGGATTCGAACACCGCGCGCGGCGTGATTTCCGACGAATATGGCAAATCGATGCCGTTGGGGCTGCGCTTGATCAGCATGGCTGTTGCTCCGGAGTCTGTCTTTTTGACTGGAGCACAGTACACCAAAACCGGCGCGGTTGCTGTGCGCCGGCCTTGCGGGAATCGCGCTCTACAGCTCGCCGTAGGAATGCAGGCCGGAAAGGAACATGTTGACGCCAAGGAAGGCGAAGGTCGTCACCAGCAGGCCCACCACCGACCACCAGGCCGCGATCTGGCCCCGCAGTCCTTTCATCAGCCGCATGTGCAGCCATGCTGCATAGTTGAGCCAGACGATGAGCGCCCAGGTTTCCTTGGGGTCCCAGGACCAATAGCCGCCCCAGGCTTCAGCTGCCCACAGGCCGCCGAGGATGGTGGCGATGGTAAAGAAGGCAAAGCCGACGGCGATCGACTTGTACATCACGTCATCGAGCAGCTCGAGCGACGGCAAGCGGTCGGCCAGGATGTTATTGGACTTGCACAGGTAGGCGACGCCCACCATGGCAGCCAGCGCAAAGGTGCCGTAGCCGATGAAATTGGCAGGCACGTGGATCTTCATCCACCAGCTCTGCAGCGCCGGGACCAGCGGCTGTATCTCGGCTGCGTTGCGGGACACCGTGTACCAGAGCAGGAAACCGACAGCGGCAGAAATCACCAGCATCACGAAGGCGCCCAGCTGGCGGGTCGCATAGCGCTGCTCGTAGTAAAGGTAGAACAGCGCGGTGATCATGCAGAACAGGATGAAGACTTCATACAGGTTCGACACCGGGATATGGCCGACGTCCGCCCCGAGCAGGTAGGACTCGTACCAGCGCACCAGCATGCCGGTGAACCCCAGCACTACCGCGGCCCAGCACAGCTTGCTGCCGATGGCAGTGCCAGCATCCGAGCGGGCAAGCAGTCCGCCCCAGTAGAACAGGGTGGACAGGAAAAACAGCGTGCTCATCCACAGGATGGCCGACTGGCTGGACAGCATGTATTTCAGGAAAAACCTGGTGTTCGCCATCTCCAGCGAACCGCCGTACAGCGAGATCGCCCACAGCGACAGCACCGCGAGCAGCGCCATCAGCCAGCGCACCGACTTCCACTGCCAACCCAGCCACGCGAAGGTCGGCGCCGTCAGGACCAGGATGGCCTGCTCGTAGAAGTCCATGTGGTGGCTGTAACGGTTCAGCGCGAACAGCATGCCGGCAAACAGCGCCAGCGCATAGAGCCAGTCGATGGCGCCCAGGCGCCGGAAAAATCCGACCGGGCGAGTGTAGGCAACGTTGCCTTGTTGGGTGAGTTCCATGCGGTTTCTCCGGTTGTGCCGCGTCGCGTGCGGCACCTTGGTGCAATGTGTCGGGGCAGGCGGCAAGTATAGTGGATAGTGCCGGCCTGCCGCTCGCTGCTGGGTCGTGGTGCAGCCCTGCCTAGGACGCCTGTCCGTGCAGCAGGCCCGTCTTCAGCGTCTCGAATTCCTTGTCGAAGTCCAGGCTGCGGCGCTGGGTGCTCATCGCCATCAGTGCGTGCGCCCTGCCATCGTCGCCGTTGCGGACCCACACCCAGACCCGGCGCTCACGGATATACAGCATCGCAAACACGCCCAGCACCAGCAGCAGGCAGCCGAAGTAGACCACGTTCTTGCCCGGCGAGCGCGTTACCTGCAGCACCGACGCCTTGATTTCATCGAAGCCGTCGAGATTCATGTAGACCGGCGCGCCGTAGAAGAAGGAATCGGCATAGGCGTTCGTCGCCAGTTGCAGGAAGCGCGCGTGCTTTTCGTCGCCTTCGACTGGTTTCAGGCCGTCTTTCTCGCGCGCCACCTGCCACAGCTCCCACATGCCGCCGTTCAATATCTTCATGAAGATGTCGGCCGCCTTTTCCTGCTCGGCCGCCGGTACCCGCTCCAGGAAACGGGCCACGGCGACAAAGCCGGACTCGCTCGCATTGCCGGCGAAGATGTCCATGCCCTTTTGCGCCGATTCCCGCAACTGCGCACGGACGGTGTCGCTGCTGCCCGGCATTGCACGCGCCGCGTAGCGCTCGGCAGCCTCAGCCCGCAGCGCCGGGTTCTGGATGGCGGCGCGCAGCCGCATCCACTCGGCGACCGAGTCGTTCTCGTCGGCGGGAATGCGCAGGAAGCGGAATGGCTCGTTCGGGTTCTCGCGCACGCCCGACAGGAATACATAGGCGCCATCGGCCAGCACGGGCTGCATGTAGTTATGGAACTCCCGCGCCTGCCCGGTCTTGTCGCGCAGCTTGTATTGCACGCTGGGACCGACGTTCTTCAGGTCCTTGGTATTGGTGCCCTTGCCGGCCGAGCCGAGCTGCTGCTGCAGGCTGTCCGCCAGCGACTTGTTCTTGGTGACCGCACGAACGTCCTGTCCGCCCTGGGCCATGTTTTCCACGTTGAACGGCCGGAAGCCCGACCACTCAATCGTATATTCACCCGACCTGGCGCCGGCAAGCGGCGTCGAGCCGCCCACTTCGCCAGCGACCGCAAAGCTGGCGGCGGCCGGCCCCGTCATTGGGTATCCCACCATTTTGAGCTTGGTGCCGCCATCCTCGAAACTGGACTGGTAGAGCGCCATGCCCTTGTAGATCAGCGGCTGGTTGACCTTGATCGTCGCCGGAAATGTCGCGCCGGTTTCATGGTCGGTGACCTGCACTTCGCTGGCGAACAGCTTGGGCATGCCGGTGGAATAGAAATCGATGATGAAGCGGTTCAACTTGACGGTGAACGGCAGGTCCTGGATCAGCACGCCGTTCTGCCGCGCGATGATGGCCGTATTGCTGCTTGCGCCCTCCGGAATGAGCATGTTGCCGCGAAACGTCGGGTTGCCGAGGCCCAGCCGGTGCTGCGCCGGAATCTGGGCAATCACGCCATTACCCGCAAACGGCGTCTTTCCATACATCCATTCCTGGAAGCGGATGCTGAGATCGGAGTCGAACAGTCCGCCGATGCAGATGATGACGATCGCGCTGTGGGCAAAAATATAGCCCCACTTGTTGGCGGCACCCTTCTTGGCGGTGATCAGCGTCGCCTGGTCCTTCTGCACGATCCTGACACGATAGCCATGCGCGCTGATCCGCTCCGCCGTTTGCCCAACCAGCTGCGCCTGGTCCTGCGTGCCGCGCCATTCGGCCTTGTGATGGAAATTGCGCAGCGACTGTTCGCGTACGTTCTCGCGCCAGCTGCGCATGTCGGCCAGCATGCGCGGCGCATTGCGCACGATGCACAGCGACGTCGAGACGACCAGGAACGCCAGGATCAGCAGGAACCACCAGGCCGAGTAGACCGAGTACAGCCCGAGCTTGCCGAAGACGTCGAACCAGAACGGGCCGAACTGGTTGACGTAGTTGGGCATCGGCTCGTTCTGCTTCAGCACGGTGCCGATCACCGAGGCAATCGCCAGGACGGACAGCAGGCTGATCGAGAAACGCATCGACGACAGCAGTTCGACCGCACCGGCCAGCCCCCGTCGTTCGGTCTTGAGTTGTATGCCTGCGGTACTCGTGCTCATGTCTGTCGATTCACTTCCGTTTGCGCTACTGGCAAGATCTCTTTATCAAAAGCAAAAGGGGCAGCCTTGGCCACCCCTCCATGCACAGATTTTTATTGTTCTTGTTTTACTTCAGGCCGGCGATATAGTCCGACACGGCTGCGATCTCGGCATCGGAAAGGCGGCTGGAGATGGTGGTCATCTGTGCGCTGTTTTTGCGGGTGCCTGCGCGGAATGCGGTCAGCTGCGCGGCGGTGTATTCCTGGTGCTGGCCAGCGAGCCGGGCAAACTGCGCCGGTATGCCGGTGCCGTTGGCGCCATGGCAGCTTGCGCATGCCGGCACGTTCTTCTCGGCGATACCGCCGCGGTAGATCTTCTTGCCGAGGTCGATGCTGGCCTTGTTCTTGGCCGCGCCGGGCTTGGCTTCCTGCTTGTCCAGCCAGGCAGCGATGTTATGCATGTCCTGCTCGGTCAGCGCCTTCGAAATTGGCGACATGATGGGATTGGCACGTTCCGGTGTCCGGAAATCCATCAGCTGCTTGTATGTGTACGGCTCGTGCTGGTCCGACAGCTTCGGGTTCTGAACGATGGAGGAGTTGCCGGCGGCGCCGTGGCAGGCTACGCATGCCGGGATATTGCGGGACGCATCGCCGTTGCTATAAATGGTTTCACCCTTTGCAGGATCAGCCTTGACAACCTTGCCTTCTTCGGCTGCTCCAGCCATGGAAGACACCGCGATTAATGCAACGAACAAGGATTTTGCAAATGGTAGAAACGCACGATTCATTCAGACACCCTGAGGCTTGATTTTGGATTTTTAGCGGCAGAAAACAGGGATTATGGAGACTTCAATCGCCTGTTGAAGCGGCAGCATTTAACCCCTTATTGTACAATAGCTTTCCGGCTTTTCGCCTCCCCAGCAGCATTTTCTGTACAAACCATGTCCCAACTCTGGCAGGCACGCTTCTTCACCACCGTTAATCACCTGCGCGATTTGCCCGGTACGCACGTGCCCGAAATCGCGTTCGCCGGCCGCTCCAATGCAGGCAAATCGACGGCCATCAACGTATTGTGCAACCAGAAAAAACTGGCCTTTGCGTCCAAGACACCGGGCCGCACACAGCATATCAATTACTTTTCCATCGGCGGCGCGCACGTCGGCCAGCATCGCAAGGACGAGACCCGGGTCGATGAAATTCGCGGCCTGCTGGTCGACTTGCCCGGTTATGGCTACGCGGAAGTCTCGGGCAATGCCAAGCTGCACTGGCAGGCCTTGCTGGGCGACTATGTGCAGCGGCGCTCGCAACTGGCTGCGCTGGTGCTGATCGTCGATTCGCGCCGGCCCTTTACCGACCTCGACATCCAGATGCTCGAATGGTTTGCTCCCACCGGCAAGCCGATACACTGCATTCTGACCAAGGTCGACAAGCTCAATCGTAACGATGCGACCAACGCCCTGCGCCAGGCACAGACGCTGCTGGCAAGCTATGTGATGGAAGATGGCAGTCCCTGCCCGTTCACCGCGCAACTTTTTTCAGCGCTCAAGCGCACTGGCCTGGACGAGGCAACCGAGCGTATCGAAACCCTGCTGGGATTGAATCTGCCCACGCCGGAACAGGAAACGCAGGAAACGCAGCAAGCCGCGGAAGACGCGGCGCCGGAATAAAAAAACCCTGGAGAAAGGGGAGTATCTCCAGGGTAGTAACGCCTTATCGTCAAGAACGAAAGGCCCCGCTCAGGGAGGAGAAGCGGGAGGTACTTGACGCACCTGTCGGTATGAGATGCAACCCTGCGAAAAGTTTCAAATTTCTTTTATCCTTCACCCGAGATTTTTTCCGAGAACAGCCATGGCCCAACAATCTCCCGCACCGCAGTTCCCCGCCATCCGGATGCGCCGCATGCGCCGCGACGCGTTTTCCCGCGCGATGATGCGCGAGAACGTGATCACACCGGCCGACCTGATCTATCCGGTTTTCCTTCTCGACGGAAAGAACCAGTGCGAGAAAGTGTCGTCGATGCCCGGCGTCGAGCGGATGTCGATCGACCATTTGCTGGGCGTGGCGGAAGAATGCGTTGCGCTCGGCATCCCGGTCATGGCGCTGTTTCCGGTCATTAACCCGGCGCTCAAGACCCCGGACGGCATCGAGGCGACCAACCCGAAAGGCCTGATCCCCCGTGCCGTGCGCGAACTCAAGCAGCGCTTTCCCGAACTGGGCTTGCTGACCGACGTGGCGCTGGACCCGTACACCAGCCACGGCCAGGACGGCGTGCTCAACAGCGATGGCTATGTGCTCAACGACGAGACCACCAGCCTGCTGGTGCGGCAGGCGCTGGCCCAGGCCGAGGCAGGCGTCGACATCGTGGCGCCGTCGGACATGATGGACGGGCGTATCGGCGCCATCCGCAGCGCGCTGGAGTCCCACCACTACATCCATACCCGCATCATGGCGTATTCGGCCAAGTATGCCTCTGCGTTCTATGGGCCGTTCCGCGACGCGGTCGGTTCGTCGGCGACGCTGGGCAAGGCCAACAAGGCAACCTACCAGATGGACCCGGCCAACAGCGACGAAGCCCTGCGCGAAGTGGCGCTGGACCTGGCCGAGGGCGCCGACATGGTAATGGTCAAGCCCGGCATGCCCTACCTCGACATCGTGCGACGGGTGAAAGACGCGTTCCGGGTGCCGACCTTCGCTTACCAGGTCAGCGGCGAGTACGCGATGATACAGGCGGCTGCACAGAACGGCTGGCTGGACCATGACAAGGCCATGATGGAATCCATGATGGCCTTCAAGCGTGCCGGCGCCGACGGCGTGCTGACCTATTTCGCGCTCGACATCGCGCGCCGCCTGAAACATAACACCTGATCGTCGGCCGCTTGCCTGCATGGATATTTTCCTGATTACCGACACGCAGGTGAGCCGTCTCGACGAAGCGCCCGCCGCCCTGCCCCAGCACGGTTTCCTGTGGCTGGATGCAACGCACGAGGAAGTGGCTGCCGCGCCTGAAGCCTGGCGGACCGCCGTCGAACAGGCCACCGGCGTCCACCTGTATGACCCGCACCTGACCGATGCGGTCAACTTGCGCCATCCATCCTATTTCGATTCCACGCAGGATTACGAAATGGTGGTGTTTCGCAAGCTGGCAATGAACGGCGAAGCCGCCGGCAATGCCGGGCAGGCGACGGTTTCCGCCAGCGTGACCAAGCTTGCTACCCGCCCGGTGACCTTCGTCGTGATGGACGGTGCGCTCCTCACCGTCAGGGCCTCGCATAGCCGCACGATAGAAACCGCACGCACGCGGCTGCTGGATTACCGTCCGAAGACGAATGGCAGCAGCCACGGCGCCCGCCCGCCGTCTTCCCCGCGCGAACTGATGCTGCGGCTGCTTAACGCCATGGTCGACCAGTACCTCGACCTGCGCCAGCCGCTGTCGCTGCAAATCGACCGCTGGCAGCGCGCGCTGCTCAACACCCAGCGTCCGTTCAATGACTGGATGGCGCTGCTTGACGCACGCATCGAACTGCGCAAGCTCGATCATCTCTGCGAGGAACAGCATGACGCGCTGCAGGAACTGCGCGACCATTTCGTCGATACATTCCATGGCCAGGACGATGGCCGTGCAAGCGACCTGTTGCTGGTACGTATCAACGACGTGATGGAGCACATCACGCGCGTGCTTAACCATGCCCGCCGGCTGGAGTCGTCCATCGAATCGGCAGTGCAGATTCATTTCGCAGCCATGGCCCATCGCACCAGCGAAATCATGCGCACGTTGACCGTGATCACCGCGCTGTTCATGCCGCTGACGCTGATTACCGGCGTATTCGGCATGAACTTCGAAGTGATGCCGCTGCTCAAGGACCGGGCCGGCTTCTGGATTACCGTGGGCGCAATGGTGGTGATGGTCGCGGTGCTGCTGTTCTTCTTCCGACGCAAGCGCTACCTGGAAGACCAGGTGCGGGAGCAGGCGCAAGTGGATGTGCGGCGCAAGCAATAAAAAACGCCCCGAAGGGCGTTTCTGCGCAGCAAGGAGTGCAAGTTATTTGTTCGGCTGCGGCGTCAGGCGAAGGTAAGGCTTGGGCGAGGTATAGCCTTTCGGATATTTTTGCTTGAGCACTGCCTCGTCCTGCACTGACAGCGGAATGATCACGTCGTCGCCGTCACGCCAGTTGCCCGGCGTCGCCACCGTGTAGCCATCGGTCAGTTGCAGCGCGTCGATCACGCGCAGCACCTCGTCGAAATTGCGGCCGGTGCTCATCGGGTAGGTGATGATCAGGCGGATCTTCTTCTTCGGGTCGACCACGAACAGCGAGCGCACCGTCATGGTCTCGGACTGCTCAGGGTGGATCATGTCGTACAGCGTGGACACGGTCCTGTCGGCATCGGCAATGATGGGGAAACCGACCACGGTCTTCTGGGTCTCTTCAATGTCCTTGATCCAGTCCACGTGCTTCTCTGCCGGGTCGACCGACAGCGCGATGGCCTTGACATTGCGCTTGTCGAATTCGGGTTTGAGTTTGGCGGTCAGCCCAAGCTCAGTCGTGCATACCGGCGTAAAGTCGGCCGGATGGGAAAACAGCACTACCCACGAATCGCCAGCCCATTCATGGAACTTGATCCGCCCGATGGATGAATCCTGTTCAAAGTCGGGTGCGGTGTCGCCAAGTCGCAAGCTCATCTTGATCTCCTACCTTGTTATTAAGACGGAAACTATAGCGCCACTGCCGCCGGCCTTCCAACGATTTTTATCGACTATGCAAATTACCGGCGCCGGGGTTTGCGCAATTCAGAAAACGACCACGTCCATCGAAGACAGGAAACGGTCGGCGTTCTGATAACCGATCACGCGCCCGCCCGGGGTTTCAGCGCCATCCTTGCCGAAAAAAATGATGCCCGGCGGACCAAACAGCCGGAAGCGTTTCAGCAAGGCCTTGTCGTCCGCATTGTTGGCAGTGACGTCGGCCTGCAGCAGCACCATGTTGTCGAACCGGGCGCGCACCCGCGGGTCGGTAAAGGTCAGTTTTTCCATCTCCTTGCAGGACACGCACCAGTCGGCATAGAAGTCGAGCATGGCCGGCTTGCCGCTGCTGGCTGCCTGGGCCAGCGCGGCGTCGAGATCCGCCGAAGACCTGACGCGAACGAAACGGGTCTCATGCTGGTCGCCGCTCAGGTGCGCCAGGGGCGCCAGCGGATCGCGGCCGCCGGTGGCGAGGCCGGCCAGCTGGACTGCGCCCAGCATCAGGAACAGCACGCCGGCCAGCTTGCCGCCCCACCTGGCGTCGCGCGGGAAGATCAGCCAGGCGCCGTAGCCGATGCCCAATGCCGCCCAGCCAGCCATCTGCAGCCAGTCCGGCAACACGGGACCGACCATCCACAGCGCCACGCCCAGCATCAGCACGCCGAAGAAGCGCTTGACCGCATTCATCCAGGCGCCGGCGCGCGGCAGCAGGGATCCGGCCGACAGCCCGATGACCATCAGCGGAATGCCCATGCCGATCGCCATCGCAAACAGCGCACTGCCGCCGACCACCACGTCCCGCGTCTGGCTGATGTAGAGCAGCGCGCCGGCCAGCGGCGCCGCCACGCACGGGCCGACGATCAGGGCCGACAGTGCGCCCATCACAAACACGCCCGCCAGCTTGCCCGACGTCTGTTTCTCCGAAAACTGGCTGAGACGGGTCTGCACCGCGGCCGGCATTTGCAACTGGTAGACCCCGAACATCGACAGTGACAGCACCACCATCAGCAAGGCGAATGCCGAGAGCACCCAGGGCTTCTGCAGCGCCGCGGACAGTCCTTCGCCGAGCAGTCCGGCGCTTACCCCGAGCGCCGTGTAGACGATGGCCATGCCGAGGCTGTATGCAGCCGACAGCGTGAAGCCGCGCAGCCTGGTCGCCTTCGGGCCTTCGCCCACGATGATGAAGGACAGGATGGGCACCATGGGCAGTACGCAGGGCGTGAATGCCAGCCCCAGTCCCAGCAGCAGGAACAGCGGCATGATGGTGAGCAGTCGGCCACTCTTCAACGAAGACTCGATGCGCCCCATCTCGCTGTCCGGGGTGGCGCCCGCCGTACCGGCTGTTGCAGCACCGGTGCTGGCGTTGGACGCGTTCGTGCTCTCCGGCTCGCCGCGTGCAGCCGATAGCAAACCACCGCCACCTGTCGGCGACAGGCGGGCCTGCGATTCCATTGGCGTGTAGCACAGCCCCTTGTCGGCGCAGCCCTGGCTCGTCGCCACCAGCCGGAACGGACCGGTTGCCTCGACCGGTATCGTGATCGCCACCGTCTTGCGGTAAGTCTCCACGTTTTTCTGGAACGTCTCATCGAACTTCACCTTGCCTGGCGGGATCACCGCCACGCCCAGCGTCGCTCCCTCGGCGCGGAAAGCGAATTGTTCGCGGTACATGTAGTAGCCATCGGCGATCTGGTAGCTGACCTCGATATTGTTCGCGTCCAGCATGCGGCTGGAAAAGCGGAACGCGGCTTCCGGCTCGAGATAGTCTTCTTCTGCATGGGCAGTCGGCGCGGCCAGGCCGATCAGCAGGCAGAGAAAGGCCAGCAACAAGGAAAAACCACTACGCAAACCATGCTCAAACATCGATTTCTTTCCTCGTTTCCTGGCTGATCCATTCAAGGTAAGGGGGGTATCCGGCGCTAATCGGAATGGCAATCAGCTCGGGCAGATCGTACGGATGCAGCCGCCGGATTGCCTGCTCCAGTTCCGCATAGCGTGCGGCGGTGGTCTTGATCAGCAGGGTCACTTCGGCCGCTTCTTCCACCACGCCGTTCCATCGATACACGGACTGGACTGCCGGCAGCATGTTGACACAGGCGGCCAGTCGCTGCTCGACCAGCGTGCGAGCGAGCAGGCGCGCACTGGCGGTGTCGGCCAGGTTGGTCAAGAGCAGCAGTGCCTGTTCCATGATCTGCCTCGATGAACCGTTGCTTGCTTATTTGAGCAGCCGGCGACGCGTCAGCATCGTGGCAAGATAAAACGCACCCACGCAGTAGACCACCAGGATCGCCAGGTCCTGCACCGGGGTCGCTGGCCAGTTGCCCAGGATCAGGGGCCGGACCAGGTTGACTGCGGCGCCCAGCGGCAGCAGCTGGGAGACGACTTGCAACCATCCCGGCAATTGCGCGACCGGGTAATAGACGCCGGAGAGGAAGATCATCGGCGTCAGCACCAGCGTGAAATAGTAGGTGAAAAAGTCATAGCCCTTGGCGATGGCATTGAACACCAGCCCGAGCGAAGCGAAGGTCATGCCGATCAGGAACAGCAGCGGCAGGGCCAGCAGCGTGTGCGGATGGATACCGATGCCCAATATAAACATCACGCCCAGGATTGCGACGCCGGAAAACAGCGACTTGGTGGCAGCCCACAGCATTTCAGCCAGCACCACGTCATCCAGCGCAAGAGGCGCGTTGAGCAGCGCTTCCCAGGTCTTTTGCACATGCATGCGCGAGAAGGCGGAATACAGTGCCTCGAATGACGACGCCATCATCACGGACATGCAGATCGAGCCCGAGGCCAGGAAGTGGATGTACGGAATACCATCCACGCTCTTGAGCAGGCTGCCAAGGCCGTAGCCAAACGCAATCAGCGTGATCAGCGGGTCTGCAATGTTGCCCAGCACGCTGGCCACGGCAAGCTTTTTCCAGACCAGGAAGTTACGCTGCCAGATAGGCAGGAAGCGCAGTGAAAACGACGGCAAGGCGTAGAGTGCTGTGGTGCTCATTTCAATCCCTCATTTCACGGCCGGTCAGTTTGAGGAACAAGTCTTCGAGGTTGGCCGGCCTGTGGATGTAGCGCACGCCGCTGACCGTCGCCAGGCTGTCCAGCAAGGGCTGCGCATCGTTGGTATAGCAGAACACGGTTTCGCCGCTGATCTCGTAGCGTTCCGCCATCGGACGGCCATTGGCTTCGCCCCACGCCAGCGCGTTTTCGCCATAGGCTTCGATCACCTGCGATTCGATGTGCGCGGCAATCAGGTCGCGCGGATTGCCTTCCGCGATCATCCTGCCATGGTCGATGACGGCAAGCCGGTCGCAGAGTCGCTCGGCTTCATCCATGAAGTGCGTGGTCAGCAGGATGGTCTTGCCATCGGCAAGCAGCGCCTTGAGGCGCTCCCAGATCATGTGGCGCGCCTGCGGGTCGAGGCCGGTCGTCGGCTCATCCATGAAAATCAGGTCGGGGTCGTTGACCAGCGCGCGCGCCAGCGTCAGTCGCCGGCGCATCCCGCCGGAAAGCTCGCTGATACGGGCATCCTTCTTGGCCGTCAGGTTGGAAAATTCCAGCAGGCGTGGTATGCGTTCGCGGATGACCGCGTCGGCGATACCAAAGTAACGTCCGAAGACCAGCAGGTTTTCGGCCACCGTAAAGTCCGGGTCCAGGTTGTCGCCCTGTGGTACGACGCCCACCCTGACGCGAGCGGCACGAGCATCGTCCGGGACGGGACGGCCGACCAGCGTCACGTTGCCGCTGTCGGGATTGGTCAGCCCGAGGCAAAGCCGCAGGGTGGTCGTCTTGCCCGCGCCGTTCGGGCCGAGCAGGCCGTAGCACTCGCCGCGTCGCAAGGAAAACGATAAGCCATCGATGATGGTGTGCTTGTCGTCGCCCGTGCCATAGGTCTTGCGCAGGTCTTCAACCGAAAGTATCGCTGATGCTCGCATGCGGATCATTGCTTTCTAGGACGGGGCGCTGGCCGCCGGTGTGTTAACTGGAACGCGTCAATGACAAAAGCCAGGCGTTTGCCTGGCTCCCGATTGTACAACGCTTGCAACGGGCGCCTGGCGGCGCCCGGTCATGCTCAGTCGGCGCTGGTATCTTCCACTGCCTCGGTGATTTCCGGACGGTCGACCAGCTCGATAAAGGCCATCGGTGCATTGTCGCCAACGCGGAAGCCCATTTTCAGAATACGCAGATAGCCGCCGTTGCGGTTGGCATAGCGCGGGCCCAGTTCGGCGAACAGCTTGACAACCATTTCACGATCGCGCAGGCGGGAAAATGCCAGGCGCTTGTTGGCCAGCGTGTCGGTCTTGCCCAGGGTCAGGATAGGCTCGACGACGCGGCGCAGTTCCTTGGCTTTTGGCAGGGTGGTCTTGATCGCTTCGTGACGCAGCAGCGAAACAGTCATGTTGCGCAGCATGGCGAGACGGTGGGAGGAAGTACGGTTCAGCTTGCGAAGGCCGTGACGATGACGCATGGTGATTCCTTTCGGTGTTGAGTTTGGATCCAGCTCTTCTATCGCCGCCGTGGTGCGGGAGGCGCGGGCCGGTAAGCTTGGTTTCAAGAGTGCAGCATACTATCCGAAAAAAGTGCTGAAGGCACGATGTGCCTTCTTTATTTCGTCGATTACTTTTCCAGGCCGGCAGGCGGCCAGTTTTCCAGCTTCATGCCCAGGGTCAGGCCGCGCGAGGCAAGGACTTCCTTGATTTCGTTAAGCGACTTGCGGCCCAGGTTAGGCGTTTTCAGCAGTTCGTTCTCGCTGCGCTGGATCAGGTCGCCGATGTAGTAGATGTTTTCGGCTTTCAGGCAGTTCGCGGAACGGACGGTCAGCTCCAGGTCGTCGACCGGACGCAGCAGGATAGGATCGACCGACGGTGCACGTGACGGCGCTTCTGCAGCGGCTTCGGTGCCTTCCAGCGCAGCGAACACGTTCAGCTGGTCGACCAGCACGCGGGCCGACTGGCGGATCGCTTCTTCCGGCGAAATGACACCGTTGGTCTCGATGTTGATGACCAGCTTGTCCAGGTCGGTACGCTGTTCCACACGGGCCGACTCAACCGCATACGACACGCGGCGAACCGGCGAGAACGACGCGTCGAGGATGATGCGGCCGATGGTCTTGTTGGTGTCTTCCGCCAGCCGACGGACGTTACCAGGCACATAGCCGCGGCCCTTCTCGACCTTGATCTGCATGTCGAGGTTGCCGCCCGCGGTCAGGTGGGAGATCACGTGATCCGGATTGACCAGCTCGACATCGTGCGGCAGGTCGATATCCGACGCCAGCACCGCGCCCTCGCCTTCCTTCTTCAGGGTCAGCGTGACTTCGTCGCGGTTATGCAGCTTGAAGACGACGCCTTTCAGATTCAGCAGCATGTCGACAACGTCTTCCTGCACGCCGTCCAGCGACGAATACTCGTGCACGACACCCGCGATCGTGACTTCGGTCGGCGCGTAGCCGACCATCGAAGACAGCAGCACGCGGCGCAGCGCATTGCCGAGCGTGTGGCCATAGCCGCGCTCGAACGGTTCCATGACGACCTTCGCATGGCCGGGGCCGAGGACTTCAACTTCGATAATACGGGGTTTCAACAGGCTGTTTTGCATGAAATGTCCTTTTCAATACCCTCGGCTCATTACACCGATAAGGCTGATGGCATTACGAGAAAGCCCGCCACAGTGTGGCGGGCCGAGAGAAACGGGTGCTACCGGAAAGATTAGCGGCTGTACAGTTCGACGATCAGCGATTCGTTGACGTCGCCGGCAATGTCGCTGCGCTCTGGAATCGACTTGAACGTACCTTGCATCTTCTTGCTGTCGACCGAGACCCAGCTCGGCATGCCGACTTGTTCGGCCAGTGACAGCGCTTCGACGATACGGGTCTGCTTCTTGGATTTTTCACGAACGGCAATCACGTCGCCCGGCTTGACCTGGTAGGAAGCGATGTTGACGACGATGCCGTTGACGGTGAACGCCTTGTGCGAAACGAGCTGGCGACCTTCAGCGCGGGTCGAGCCAAAGCCCATGCGATAGACGACGTTGTCCAGGCGGGATTCCAGCAAGCGGAGCAGGGTTTCGCCGGTATTGCCCTTGCGGCGGTTGGCTTCCGTGTAGTAGCGGCGGAACTGGCGCTCCAGGATGCCGTACATGCGCTTGACCTTCTGCTTTTCGCGCAGCTGGTTGCCGTAGTCCGAGGTGCGGACGCCCGAAGTGCGGCCATGCTGGCCAGGCTTCGAGTCCATCTTGCCCTTGGAATCGGCGGAGCGGCGAGCGCTCTTCAGGAACAGGTCGGTGCCTTCACGGCGCGACAGTTTTACTTTTGGTCCGATATAACGTGCCACGAGAATTTCCTTAGTAATGACGCCCCGGGCTCATGGTGTATCCATGCAATGCCAGGCGCTAGTCCGGCGCTTGATCAGCCAGACAGTGGTCTTAAAACAGTCCCGCCAGGTTTCACGGCGGGCAAACGCAGGTGATGCTTTTGCCTTGCAGCTGAAACGTCTTAGATGCGACGACGCTTCGGAGGACGGCAGCCATTGTGCGGAACCGGCGTCACGTCCTGGATCTGGGTGATCTTGATACCCAGGTTGTTCAGAGCGCGCACAGCGGATTCGCGGCCAGGACCTGGTCCCTTGATACGGACTTCCAGGTTCTTGACACCAAACTCGACTGCCACCTTGCCGGCGGCTTCCGCTGCGACCTGCGCGGCGAACGGAGTCGATTTACGCGAACCCTTGAAGCCTGCGCCGCCCGAGGTTGCCCACGACAATGCATTGCCTTGACGATCAGTGATCGTGATGATGGTGTTGTTGAAAGATGCGTGGATGTGCGCAATGCCTTCGGCAACGTTCTTTTTGACTTTCTTGCGCACGCGTGAAGCGGCGGCGTTGTTTGGTGCTTTTGCCATAATGATTTCCTTGAATCCCGATACTGCTGTGGATTATTTCTTCAGCGATTGTGCTGCCTTACGCGGACCTTTGCGGGTACGGGCATTGGTGCGGGTACGCTGACCGCGAACCGGCAGGCCTTTGCGATGACGCAGGCCACGGTAGCAGCCAAGGTCCATCAGCCGCTTGATGCTCATCGAGACTTCACGGCGCAGGTCGCCTTCGACCACAAACTTGCCGATTTCGTCACGCAGCTTTTCCAGCTCGCTGTCGTCCAGGTCCTTGACCTTCTTGTCGGTCGCTACACCCGTCTTCTGGCAGATTTCCTCTGCGCGTGGACGGCCGATGCCGTAGATCGCCGTCAAGCCGATCACGGTGTGCTGATGGTTGGGGATGTTAACCCCTGCAATACGTGCCATTCGTTATTCCTCGATCAATAACTTGATTAACCTTGGCGCTGTTTATGGCGCGGTTCGATGCAGATAACACGAACGACGCCCTTGCGCTTGATGATCTTACAGTTGCGGCAGATCCGCTTGACTGATGCGAGCACTTTCATTTTCGCCCTCTCTCTTCCAGTTCTTGGTTCAATTGAATTACTTGGTACGGAACACGATACGTGCACGACTCAAATCATAAGGCGTCAACTCTACCGTCACCTTGTCACCCGGGAGGATGCGGATGTAATTCATCCGCATCTTTCCCGAAATATGTCCCAACACAACATGCCCGTTTTCCAATTTCACTCTAAACGTGGCATTGGGCAGATTCTCCAGAATCTCGCCCTGCATCTGAATAACGTCGTCTTTTGCCATGCGATTTATTGTCAGCCCGGCGCTTATCGCGTCGGGATGCCGCCCTTGAAATTAGCCTTGCGCAGCAGCGAGTCATACTGCTGCGACATGACATAGTTCTGTACCTGCGCCATGAAGTCCATCGTCACCACCACGATAATCAGCAGTGAAGTACCACCAAAATAGAACGGCACCTTCCAGCGCGCGATCAGGAACTCTGGCAACAGGCACACCAGCGTGATATACACGGCGCCGGCCAGGGTCAAGCGCATCAGGATGCGGTCAATATAACGGGCAGTCTGCTCGCCTGGACGAATTCCCGGCACGAACGCACCGCTCTTCTTCAGGTTGTCCGCCGTCTCCTTGCTGTTGAATACCAGTGCGGTATAAAAGAAACAGAAGAACACGATTGCAGCTGCGTACAGCAAGGCATGGATAGGCTCACCAGGCGCCAGCGAGGCGGACAGGTCCTTCAGGAAACGTACGAACGGATTCGACGTCTCGCCTGTCGTAAACCAGCTGGTCAGCGTTGCCGGGAACAGGATGATGGACGAAGCGAAAATCGGCGGAATCACACCAGCCATGTTCAGCTTCAACGGCAGATGACTGCTCTGGCCGCCATAAATCTTGTTACCAACCTGGCGCTTCGCATAATTCACCAGGATCTTGCGCTGACCACGTTCGATGAAAACAACCAGGAACGTCACAGCCGCCACGACCACGCAAATCAGGATAGCGGAAATAGCGCTCATCGAACCGGTTCGCACCAGCTCAAACAGTCCACCGAGTGCACTGGGAAGCCCAGCCGCGATACCGGCAAAGATGATGATCGAAATACCGTTACCAAGGCCACGTTCGGTAATCTGTTCACCGAGCCACATGAGGAACATGGTGCCGGTAATCAGTGTCACCACCGTTGTAAAGCGAAATGCGTATCCCGGATCAAGTACGAGACCGGCCTGCGATTCAAGTGCCACTGCGATACCCAGTGCCTGGAACGTACCGAGAAGCAGCGTGCCGTAGCGGGTATATTGCGTAATCTTGCGCCGTCCGGACTCGCCTTCCTTCTTGATCGCCTCGAGCTGCGGCGACACCACCGTCAATAACTGCATGATGATGGATGCCGAAATATACGGCATGATCCCGAGCGCGAAAATCGTGAAACGCGACAGCGCTCCGCCCGAGAACATGTTGAACATTCCCAGGATACCGGTCTGATTTTGCTTGAACAGTTGCGCAAGCTGGGTCGGATCGATGCCTGGTACCGGAATATGCGCGCCTATGCGGTACACGACCAGTGCGGCAAGCAGGAACCACAAGCGGTTCCAGGGAAAACCGCTTGCAGCACCCTTAGCCAGTTGAGGAGTAGTCGCCAATTGGTACTCCGTTCAGGATGCCGATTTAAGCAATCGAGCCGCCAGCGGCTTCAATTGCGGCTTTGGCGCCCTTGGTAACGATCAGGCCCTTGAGGCTGACTTTCTTGGTCAGCTCGCCGGAAGCGATCACGCGAATGACGCGAGCCATTTCGCCAACTACGCCAGCCTGCTTCAATGCGAGGATATCGACTTCACCGACTGGCAGCTTCTCCAGGTCGGAAAGACGGACTTCTGCCTTGTACGGCGCTGCCATCGATTTGAAGCCGCGCTTCGGCAGGCGACGCTGCAGAGGCATCTGGCCGCCTTCGAAGCCGACCTTGTGGAAGCCGCCCGAACGGGATTTCTGACCTTTATGGCCACGACCTGCTGTCTTGCCCAGACCCGAGCCGATGCCACGACCAACGCGACGCTTCGCGTGCTTGGCGCCATCTGCCGGTTGAATGTTGTTCAGTTCCATGTTTGCTCCGTGCGCAAGCCGCGAGGCTTACGACACCACTTTCACGAGATACGAGACCTTGTTGATCATGCCGCGCACTGCCGGCGTGTCTTCAAGTTCGCGGACGGAATTAATACCGCGCAGTCCAAGTCCGCGAACGGTTGCGCGATGACTCTCGCGCGTGCCGATCAGGCCCTTGACCAATTGCACTTTGATTGTGTTTGCCATGTCGCTCACCTTAGCCCAGGATTTCTTCAACGGACTTGCCGCGCTTGGCTGCAATTTCCGCCGGGGTATTCATCTTCGACAGGCCATTCAACGTGGCGCGAACCAGGTTGTACGGGTTGGTCGAACCGTTGGACTTTGCCACCACGTTCGTCACGCCCATGACTTCAAAAATCGCGCGCATCGGGCCACCGGCGATCACGCCGGAACCGTCTTTTGCCGGGCCCATCATCACCGACGAAGCGCCATGCTTGCCGGTCACGGTGTGCTGCAGCGTGCCATTCTTGAGGGTTACCTTGATCATCTTGCGACGGGCTTCTTCCATTGCCTTCTGCACGGCGACCGGCACTTCCTTCGACTTGCCCTTGCCCATGCCGATACGGCCATCGCCGTCGCCAACCACTGCCAGCGCAGCGAAACCCATGATACGGCCACCCTTGACCACTTTGGTCACACGGTTCACCGCGATCATTTTTTCGCGCATGCCGTCATCTGGCTTGTCGCTTTGCATCTTCGATTGCATCTTTGCCATGACGATTCTTCCTTAGAACTTCAGACCGGCTTCGCGAGCGGCTTCTGCCACTGCCTTGACACGGCCGTGATAACGGAAACCCGAGCGGTCGAATGCGACTTCGGCGATACCGGCTTGCAGGGCTTTCTCGGCCACACGCTTGCCCACCAGTGCAGCAGCGGCGGCGTTGCCGCCCTTGCCCGACTCGCCAGCCAGTTGCTGACGCACTTCGGCTTCCAGAGTGGAGGCAGAAGCCAGGACGGTTGCATCCGGACCGATGACCTGCGCATAGATATGCAGGTTGGTACGATGCACCGCCAGGCGATTTACTTTCAGCTCGGCGATCTTTGCGCGAGTCTGACGTCCGCGACGCAGACGTGATTGTTTCTTGTCCATCGTCAGCCCCTGTTACTTCTTCTTCGTTTCTTTAATCACTACGCGCTCTTCAGCGTAGCGAACGCCCTTGCCTTTGTAAGGCTCGGGAGGACGGTATGCGCGGACTTCGGCAGCGACCTGGCCAACGCGCTGCTTGTCAGCGCCCTTGATCACGATCTCTGTCTGCGTCGGCACGGTGGCAGTGACGCCTTCCGGCATCGCATGCACTACCGGATGCGAGAAACCCAGCGACAGGTTCAGGCTATTGCCCTGGAGTGCAGCACGGTAGCCCACGCCAACCAGGGTCAGCTTGCGCTCGAAACCCTTGGTGACGCCGGTAACCATATTGTTGACCAGTGCGCGCAGCGTGCCGAACATGGCGTTGGCTTCACGACTGTCGTTGGCAGCTTCGAACGTCAGCGTGCCATTGTCGTTGGTGATCTTCACCAGGTCACCATTGACGGCCTGGGTCAGGCTGCCCAACGGGCCCTTGACGGTGATCTGGTCTGCTGCGATGGTCGCTTCCGCGCCGGCTGGCAGAGTGATCGGCATTTTACCTACACGAGACATGTTTCTCTCCTTAGGCCACGTAGCAAATGATTTCGCCACCGACACCGGTTGCGCGCGCTTTGCGGTCGGTCATGACGCCCTTGGGGGTCGACACGATCGCGACACCGAGGCCGTTCATGACATTCGGGATGTCGTCCTTGCCCTTGTAGATACGCAGGCCAGGGCGGGAAACCCGCTGCAGGCGCTCGATGACCGGGGCGCCGGCGTAATATTTCAAACCGATTTTCAGTTCTGCCTTGCCGTCCGCTTCCGCGACAGCAAAATCCTCAATGTAACCCTCGTCCTTCAGGACGTTGGCAATAGCGACTTTGACTTTGGACGACGGCATAACGACCGTGGTCTTCTTGACACCTTGCGCATTGCGGATACGGGTCAGCATATCGGCGATAGGATCGCTCATACTCATTGCTTCTTCTCCTATTACCAGCTGGCTTTGGTCATACCCGGGATCTCGCCACGCATGGCGATTTCACGGACCTTCGTGCGGGCAAGCCCGAACTTGCGGAAGGTGCCACGGGGACGACCGGTGAGTGCGCAACGATTACGTTGGCGGGTCGGAGCAGAGTTACGCGGCAGCGCCTGGAGTTTCAGGCGCGCTTCGTAGCGCTCTTCTTCCGACTTCGATTGGTCGTCAATGATTGCCTTCAATTCGGCGCGCTTGCCTGCGTATTTCTGCACCAGGTCGGCACGCTTCTTTTCACGGTTAATCAGTGAGAGTTTTGCCATGGCAACCTCAGTTTCTGAACGGGAATTTAAATGCGGCGAGAAGCGCTTTTGCTTCGTCGTCGGTCTTCGCGGTGGTGGTGATACTGATGTTCATGCCACGCAACGCATCAATCTTGTCGTACTCGATCTCGGGGAAGATGATCTGCTCTTTCACACCGATGTTGTAGTTGCCACGACCGTCGAATGCACGACCGGACACACCGCGGAAGTCGCGCACGCGGGGCAGCGCAACCGTGATCAGGCGGTCCAGGAATTCATACATGCGGGCGCCGCGCAGGGTCACCATGCAACCGATCGGATAGCCTTCGCGGATCTTGAAACCTGCGATAGCCTTGCGAGCCTTGGTCACCACCGGCTTTTGACCTGCGATCTTGGTCAGGTCGCCGACGGCGTGCTCGATAATCTTCTTGTCAGCCACGGCTTCGGACAGACCCATGTTCAGGGTGATCTTCAGCAAACGCGGCACTTCCATCGGCGACTTGTAACCGAATTTCTCGGTCAGCTCGCCAACGACTTTCTCTTTATATTGCTGCTGGAAACGTGCCATGATCTTTACGCCTTAACGACTTCGCCATTGGACTTGTAAGTGCGAACCTTCTTGCCGTCCACTACTTTAGAGCCCATGCGATCTGCCTTGCCCGATGCTGCGTTGAACAACGCAACGTTGGACACGTGAATTGGCATCAGCTTGTCGACGATGCCGCCAGTGGTACCCGCCATCGGGTTTGGCTTCGTCGCCTTCTTGGCAACGTTTACGCCTTCCACAACAACGTAATCTGCGCTGACGCGCTGCGCGACGGTGCCGCGCTTGCCTTTGTCTTTACCGGTCAGGACGATGACTTCGTCGCCTTTTCGAATGTTGCTCATGTCGACTCCTTACAGAACTTCTGGTGCGAGGGAGACGATTTTCATGAAGCGCTCAGTGCGCAGCTCACGTGTAACCGGTCCAAAAATACGCGTACCAATCGGCTCCAGCTTTGCATTCAGCAACACCGCAGCGTTGCCATCGAACTTTACCAACGAGCCATCTGGACGACGCACGCCTTTGGCGGTACGAACGACGACTGCATTGTAAATTTCACCCTTTTTGACGCGACCGCGTGGCGTAGCTTCCTTGACCGTGACCTTGATGATGTCGCCGATGCTGGCATAACGACGCTTGGAACCACCCAGGACCTTGATGCACAGAACTTCGCGCGCGCCAGTGTTGTCGGCTACTTCGAGCCGGCTTTCAGTTTGAATCATGATATTTTCTTTCCCAACTTTTCCCGTTCGGTCCGCACAATGCGGTTGTCACGGTCAGTCTTGGTCCCGTCAGCACTCTTTAAGCAAAAGGGCGCCGATTAGGTGGACGATTTCCAAAACTACTTGCTGTTCGGTACTGCCAATTGCAGGCAGCGATTTCCTCGAGCCGGAAAATCATTTGCTCGAGGAAGCCAAGGAGTATGGCAGATAATCACTGTACCTGCAATACCCAATTACACGATTTGCGCTGCCTGCACCACGCGGGTAACGGTCCACGACTTGGTCTTGGAGATCGGACGACCTTCCTGGATCTCGACGACGTCACCGGCCTTGACCTGGTTCGACTCATCATGCGCGTGATATTTCTTCGAACGCTCGATGATCTTGCCGTACAGCGGGTGCTTCATCTGACGCTTGATCAGGACGGTAACGCTCTTGTCCATCTTGTCGGACACGACTTCGCCAACCAGGGTCCGCTTGGACGTTTCTTTTACTTGCTCAGTCATTTCGTCGCTTCCTTCTGGTTCAGTACCGTCTTGACACGGGCAATGTCGCGACGCACTTTCTTCAGCTGCGAAGTATTGTTCAGCTGCTGCGTTGCGATTTGCATGCGCAGGCTGAATTGCGCCTTCAGCAGGTCGGTCAGCTCCTTGTTCAGGGCAGCCTGATCCTTGCCGAGGAGTTCAGATGCTTTCATGTTTCGCTCCTATTATTGGCCGACCTGGCGGACGACGAACGTAGTCAGCAGCGGCAGTTTGGCTGCGGCCAGGCGGAATGCCTCGCGCGCCAGGGTTTCATCGACACCATCCATCTCGTACAGGACTTTACCTGGCTGGATTTCGGCGACGTAGTATTCCGGATTACCTTTACCGTTACCCATACGGACTTCGGCCGGCTTGTTCGAAATCGGCTTGTCCGGGAAGATACGGATCCAGATCCGGCCGCCACGCTTGATGTGACGGGTCATGGCACGACGCGCTGCTTCGATCTGGCGTGCAGTGATACGGCCGCGGCCGACGGCCTTCAGGCCGAATTCACCGAACGACACTGCAGTGCCGCGCTCGTGAGAAATGCCCTTGTTGCGGCCTTTCTGCTCTTTACGATATTTTCTGCGTGCTGGTTGCAGCATGTTTTATTCTCCTGGCTTGGTAGCGCGTACACGCTTGGCAGCGCCCGGTGCACCAGGCGCGCCTGGAGCGGACGGCGCTGCGGCCTGACCTTCGGGACGGCGGCCGCGTGCCGGAGGACGTCCGGAACCTGGCTTGCCATCATCGCGACGGGGTGGGCGACGCTTCTTGTCATCATCCGACGGCACGTCGATGGTTGGCGCTTCGCCGCTTGCAAGGCGATCGCCCTTGTAAACCCAGACCTTGATGCCGATGATGCCGTAGGTGGTTTCCGCTTCGCTGGTGCCGTAGTCGATGTCGGCGCGCAGGGTGTGCAGTGGCACACGACCTTCGCGATACCATTCGGTACGGGCAATCTCGATGCCGTTCAGACGACCGGACGACATGATCTTGATGCCCTGGGCGCCAAGGCGCATCGCGTTTTGCATCGCACGCTTCATTGCGCGACGGAACATGATGCGCTTTTCGAGCTGCTGGGCGATCGAGTCGGCGATCAGTTGCGCGTCGGTTTCCGGCTTGCGGATTTCCTCGATGTTGACGTGCACGGGCACGCCCATCATCTTGGTCAGCGCTGCCTTCAGCACTTCGATGTCTTCACCCTTCTTGCCGATGACGACGCCAGGACGCGAGCTGAAAATCGTGATACGCGCGTTCTTGGCTGGACGCTCGATGACAACGCGGCCAACCGATGCGCTCTTCAGTTTCTTCTTCAGGTAAGCACGCACCTTCAGGTCTTCGGACAGCATGCTGGCGAAGTTGCTGTTGCCGGCGAACCAGCGCGAGCCCCAGTTGCGGGTAACCGAAAGACGGAAACCGGTAGGATGTATCTTCTGTCCCATCGTGACTCCTTAGTTGCCGACAGTCACGAAAATGTGACAGGATTGTTTAGAGATACGATCGCCACGACCTTTTGCACGTGCGGTAAAGCGCTTCAATACAGCGGCTTTCTCGACGTAAATGGTAGTGACTTTCAGCTCGTCGATATCCGCGCCATCATTGTGCTCGGCGTTCGCGATTGCGGACTCCAGAACCTTCTTGATGATGACAGCACCTTTTTTCGGGCTGAATTGCAGGATGTTCAACGCTTGATCAACTTTTTTGCCCCGGATCAAATCGGCGACAAGGCGACCTTTTTGGGCCGACAGGCGCACGCCACGGAGGATAGCTTTAGTTTCCATATCGGACCTATTTCTTAGCCTTCTTGTCAGCCGCATGACCCTTGAACGTACGGGTCACCGCGAATTCGCCGAGCTTGTGACCGACCATGTTTTCGGAGACATACACCGGCACGTGTTGGCGACCGTTATGCACAGCGATGGTCAGGCCGATGAAGTCCGGCATGATGGTCGAACGACGGGACCAGGTCTTGATGGGCTTCTTGTCCTTGGTCGCCTGAGCGGTCTCGACTTTTTTCACCAGGTGGGCGTCGCAAAACGGCCCTTTTTTCAATGAACGTGTCATGGTTATTCCTTATTTCTTGCCGCGGCGAGAGACGATCATCGAAGTCGTGCGCTTGTTGCGACGCGTCTTCTTGCCCTTGGTCTGTTGACCCCATGGCGATACCGGGTGACGGCCAGCAGCGGTCTTGCCCTCGCCACCACCGTGCGGGTGATCGACCGGGTTCATCACGACACCGCGAACGGTAGGACGGACACCGCGCCAGCGCATTGCACCGGCTTTACCGATCTTGCGCAGGTTGTGCTCGCCGTTGCCGACTTCACCGATGGTTGCACGGCACTCGATGTGCACGCGGCGAACTTCACCGGAACGCAGGCGAACCTGGGCGTAAGTGCCTTCACGCGCCATCAGCACGACGCCGGCGCCCGCGGTACGGGCCATTTGCGCGCCTTTGCCTGGCAGCATCTCGACGCAGTGCATCGTGGTACCGACCGGAATATTGCGCAGCGGCAGGCAGTTGCCCGACTTGATCGGCGCTTCAGAGCCGTTCATGACGGTGTCGCCAACCGACATGCCTTTGGTGGCGATAATGTACTTGCGCTCGCCATCCGCGTAGCACAGCAGCGCAATGTGCGCACTGCGGTTCGGATCGTATTCAACGCGTTCGACTTTCGCCGGGATGCCGTCCTTGTTGCGACGGAAATCAACCACGCGATAGTGCTGCTTGTGACCACCGCCGATATGGCGAGTGGTGATGTGACCGTTGTTGTTACGACCGGCGGTCTTGGACTTCTTTTCGATCAGGGCTGCAAACGGACGACCCTTGTACAGGTCGGGCGTGACCACCTTGACCATACCGCGCCGTGCAGGCGAGGTTGGTTTCATTTTAACGAGAGCCATTATTTAGCCTCCTCGGTGAAATTGATTTCCTGACCGGGCTTCAGGCAAACAAATGCGCGGCGGGTATGGTTGCGACGACCGGTAAAACGGCCCGAACGCTTTTGCTTGCCTTCGCGGTTTGCTACCTGGACCGACTCAACCTGGACCTTGAACAGCATCTCGACAGCGGCCTTGATCTCGAGCTTGTTGGCGTCCGGCGCCACCAGGAAAACGACTTGCTCGTTTTTCTCTGCGACGAAGGTAGCCTTCTCGGATATAACCGGCGCCAGCAGCACTTTCATCAGGCGCTCTTCGCTATGTTTCACGTTGTTCATGCCAGCATCTCCTCAATCTTGGCCAGTGCGGCCTTGGTGATCAGGATCTTCTTGTAGTGAACCAGCGATACCGGGTCGGCATGGCGCGGCTCGCAAACCAGCACGTGCGGCAGGTTGCGCGAAGCCAGCAACAGGTTTTCATCAAGGTTGTCAGTGATCACCAGCACGGAGTCCAGCCCCATGTCTTTCAGTTTCTGCGCCAGCAGCTTGGTCTTGGGCGCATCGACCGACAGGTCTTCAATAATGGACAAACGGTCTTCACGAGCCAATTGCGAGAGGATCGAGCAGATACCTGCGCGATACATTTTCTTGTTGACCTTGTGCGTGAAGTTTTCATCAGGCGAATTCGGGAAAATCCGACCGCCTCCGCGCCACAGGGGCGACGACGACATACCGGCGCGGGCGCGGCCCGTACCTTTTTGACGCCATGGCTTCTTGGTCGTGTGATGAACTTCTTCACGATCCTTTTGCTTGCGGTTGCCGCTACGGGCATTGGCCTGGTAGGCCACCACGATCTGGTGAATCAGCGCTTCATTGTAGTCGCGACCGAAAATGGTGTCCGGCGCTGCAACGTTCGATGCAGCCTGGCCCTGGTCGTTCAGGAGCTTGAGTTCCATCGCTTATGCCCCCTTCTTTGCTTTGACTTTGATGGCCGGGAACACCACGACCTGGCCATTCTTGGCGCCGGGCACGGCGCCCTTGACCAGCAGCAGCTGGCGATCGGCATCGATACGTGCGATTTCGAGATTCTGGGTCGTCACAGTGACGTCACCCATATGACCGGTCATGCGCTTACCCGGGAAAACACGACCCGGGTCCTGCGCCATACCGATGGAACCCGGCACGTTGTGCGAACGCGAGTTACCGTGGGATGCGCGGCCGGATGCGAAGTTGTGCCGCTTGATGGTACCGGCATAACCCTTACCGATGGAGGTGCCTTGCACGTCCACTTTCTGGCCAACTTCGAACAGGCTGACAGGAACGACATCACCGACCTTGAGTTCGGCGACGCGCTCTGCGCTGATACGGAATTCCTTGAGTACGGTGCCAGCTTCGACGCCTGCTTTTGCGTAGTGACCGGCGGCTGCCTTGTTCACACGCGAAGCGCGACGCTGACCGAATGCGACCTGAACAGCGGTATAACCGTCCGTTTCAGGCGTTTTGATTTGAGTCACACGGTTGTTGGACACGTCCAGCACGGTAACAGGAATCGAGCTCCCGTCATCCGTGAAGATGCGCATCATGCCAACCTTGCGACCAACCAGGCCTTGGCCTTGATCTTGGTTCATTTTTTCTCCATTCCCGCCTGCGATTGGGCGGGGCTGATGTTGTGCTACTTGACTACCGGCTCTGCAAAAAACAAAGCCGGCCTTAAACTAAGCCGGCAATTATAACGCGGGACTTTGCCCCATACAACAGAAAGTTGGTGAAGTCAAAGCCCCGCGAGACAAAAAACCTTATTGCAGCTTGATTTCGACGTCGACGCCTGCAGGCAGGTCGAGCTTCATCAATGCGTCGACGGTCTTGTCGGTCGGGTCGACGATGTCCATCAGGCGTTGGTGCGTGCGGATCTCGAACTGGTCGCGCGAAGTCTTGTTTACGTGCGGCGAACGCAGGATATCGAAGCGCTCGATACGGGTAGGCAGAGGCACAGGGCCTTTGACCACGGCACCGGTACGCTTGGCGGTCTCGACGATTTCCTGTGCGGACTGGTCGATCAGACGGTAATCGAATGCCTTCAGGCGGATACGGATTTTCTGGTTCAGCTTGGTAACTGGGGTCGACATGAAATTCTTCCTTAAAAGAGCGAGCCGCGGACGGCTGTCCGTCCGCGGTAATGATGAGTCAGATAAAGACGTCTACTGCTATCAGTCCATGATTTTTGCAACGACGCCGGCGCCGACGGTACGGCCACCTTCGCGGATTGCAAAACGCAGGCCTTCTTCCATCGCGATCGGGTTGATCAGCATCACGGTGATCGACACGTTGTCGCCTGGCATGACCATTTCCTTGTCCTTCGGCAGCTCGATCGAGCCGGTCACGTCGGTCGTACGGAAGTAGAACTGCGGACGGTAGTTGTTGAAGAACGGGGTATGACGACCGCCCTCATCTTTCGACAGCACATAGATCTCGCCGGTGAAATGCTTGTGCGGCTTGATCGAACCCGGCTTGGCCAGCACCTGGCCACGCTCGACGTCTTCACGCTTGGTGCCGCGCAGCAGCACGCCGACGTTGTCGCCAGCCTGACCCTGGTCCAGCAGCTTGCGGAACATTTCCACGCCCGTGCAGGTGGTCTTCTGGGTGTCGCGGATACCGACGATTTCCAGCTCTTCGCCAACCTTCACGATGCCGCGCTCGACGCGACCGGTCACCACCGTGCCGCGGCCGGAGATCGAGAACACGTCCTCGACCGGCAGCAGGAAGGCGCCGTCGACGGCACGCTCAGGCGTCGGGATGTAGGTGTCCAGCGCATCGGCCAGCGCCATGATCGACTGCTCGCCCAGCGGGCCGGTGTCGCCTTCCAGCGCCAGCTTGGCCGAACCCTTGATGATGGGCAGGTCGTCGCCCGGGAACTCGTACTTCGACAAGAGCTCGCGCACTTCCATTTCGACCAGCTCGAGCAGCTCTTCGTCGTCGACCATGTCGCACTTGTTCAGGTAGACGATGATGTATGGAACGCCAACCTGGCGCGCCAGCAGGATGTGCTCGCGGGTCTGCGGCATCGGGCCGTCAGCGGCCGAGCACACCAGGATCGCGCCGTCCATCTGCGCGGCGCCCGTGATCATGTTCTTCACGTAGTCGGCGTGGCCTGGGCAGTCGACGTGCGCGTAGTGACGGTTCGACGTCTCGTATTCGACGTGGGCGGTGTTGATGGTGATGCCGCGCGCTTTTTCTTCCGGCGCTGCATCAATCTGGTCATAGGCCTTGGCTTCGCCGCCGAACTTCTTCGACAGCACGGTCGCGATTGCCGCGGTCAGCGTGGTCTTGCCATGGTCGACGTGGCCGATGGTGCCCACATTCACGTGCGGCTTGGTCCGCTCAAATTTACTCTTTGCCATTTTATTCTTCCTTCAAAAAGAACGATGTCTTTGACTGCAAAATGCCGGCCCTGAATGCCAGGGCCGGCGTGCGGGAATTACTTGCTCTTGGCGCTGACGATTGCTTCGATCACGTTCTTCGGCGCTTCGGCGTAGTGCTTGAATTCCATCGTGTAGGTTGCACGACCCTGGGTTGCGGAACGCAGCGTGGTCGAGTAGCCAAACATTTCGGACAGCGGCACTTCAGCCTTGATGATCTTGCCGCCACCGCCGGCGATTTCATCCATGCCCTGCACCATGCCGCGGCGGGACGACAGGTCACCCATCACGGTACCGGCGTAGTCTTCCGGCGTTTCGACTTCGACTGCCATCATCGGCTCGAGGATGACCGGGCTGGCCTTGCGGCAGCCGTCCTTGAATGCCATCGAACCGGCCATGCGGAACGCGTTCTCGTTCGAGTCCACGTCATGGTAGGAGCCGAAAGTCAGCGTCACCTTGACGTCGACGACCGGATAGCCTGCCAGCACGCCTGAGTTCAGCGCTTCGCGAACACCCTTTTCAACCGCGGGGATGTATTCGCGAGGAATCACGCCGCCCTTGATGGCGTCGATGAATTCAAAGCCCTTGCCCTGCTCCTGCGGCTCGATCGTGACGACAGCGTGGCCGTACTGGCCGCGACCACCGGACTGCTTGACGAACTTGCCTTCGACGTCGGAGACCGACTTGCGGATGGTCTCGCGGTAGGCGACCTGCGGCTTGCCGACGGTCGCTTCGACGTTGAATTCGCGACGCATACGGTCGACGATGATTTCCAGGTGCAGTTCGCCCATGCCGCCGATGATGGTCTGGCCGGACTCTTCGTCGGTCTTGACGCGGAACGAGGGATCTTCCTGTGCCAGGCGGTTCAGCGCCAGGCCCATTTTTTCCTGATCGGCCTTGGTCTTCGGCTCGACAGCCTGCGAAATCACGGGCTCGGGGAACACCATGCGCTCCAGGGTGATGACGGCGGTCGGATCGCACAGGGTTTCACCGGTGGTCGCGTCCTTCAGGCCGACCGCAGCGGCGATGTCGCCGGCGCGGACTTCCTTGATCTCTTCACGCTGGTTCGCATGCATCTGCAAAATACGGCCAAGACGCTCTTTCTTGTTCTTGACCGGATTGAACACGGTGTCACCCGACTTGATCGTGCCCGAATACACGCGGAAGAAGATCAGCTGGCCAACAAACGGGTCGGTCATGATCTTGAACGCGAGCGCTGCGAACTTCTCGTCGTCTTCTGCACGGCGGGTAGTCGGTTCGTCGTTCTCGTCCAGGCCGCCAACCGGTGGAATGTCCACTGGCGAAGGCAGGTATTCGATCACGCCGTCCAGCATCGCCTGCACGCCCTTGTTCTTGAACGCGGTGCCGCACATCATCGGCACGATTTCGCTGGCGATGGTGCGCTGGCGCAGAGCGGTCTTGATCTCGGCTTCGGTCAGGTCACCTTCCTCGAGATACTTGTTCATCAGCTCTTCGGTGGCTTCGGCAGCGGCCTCGACCATCTTTTCGCGCCACTCATTGGCTTGCTCGACCAGTTCAGCCGGAATGTCGCGGTACTCGAACTTCATGCCTTGCGACGCATCATCCCAATAGATGGCTTTCATCTTGACGAGGTCGACCACGCCCAGGAAGTTTTCTTCCGCGCCGATCGGGATCTGCAGCGGGATCGGGTTGGCCTTCAGGCGAGCGCGCATCTGGTCATAGACCTTGAAGAAGTTCGCGCCGGTACGGTCCATCTTGTTGACGAACGCGAGGCGGGGCACCTTGTACTTGTTGGCCTGGCGCCACACGGTTTCCGACTGCGGCTGCACGCCGCCCACGGCGCAGTACACCATGCAGGCGCCGTCGAGCACGCGCATCGAGCGTTCGACTTCGATGGTGAAGTCGACGTGGCCCGGCGTGTCGATGATGTTGATGTGGTGCTCTGGGAAGTTGTTGCCCATGCCCTTCCAGAAGCACGTGGTTGCAGCGGACGTAATGGTGATGCCGCGCTCCTGCTCCTGCTCCATCCAGTCCATGGTCGCAGCGCCGTCATGCACTTCGCCAATCTTGTGATTGACACCGGTGTAATACAGCACGCGTTCGGTGGTGGTCGTCTTGCCTGCGTCGATGTGAGCGGAAATACCGATATTGCGATAGCGCTCAATGGGGGTCTTGCGAGCCATGATTGATCCTAAATCGTTTAATGAACAAAACCGAGCGCCATTTTTTGAGTAAAAAAATGTGCCCGGCTTCGTACAGATTGCAGAGATGAAAACCCGCTACGCGCAGCGCGGCAGAGGGCCGTCCCTATTCTTAGAAGCGGAAGTGCGAGAATGCCTTGTTCGCTTCCGCCATGCGATGGACTTCATCGCGCTTCTTCATCGCGCCGCCACGACCTTCGGCGGCTTCCATCAGTTCGCCACCCAGACGCTGCGGCATCGACTTTTCGCTGCGCTTCTTGGCAGCTTCGCGCAACCAGCGCATGGACAGCGCTGCGCGGCGGACCGGGCGCACTTCGACCGGCACCTGGTAGTTCGCACCACCGACGCGGCGGGACTTCACCTCGACCATCGGCTTGCAATTCGTCAGTGCTGCGGAGAACACTTCCAGCGGGTCCTTGCCGGACTTGGTCTGGATGTACTCGAATGCGCCATAAATGATGTTTTCGGCGACCGACTTCTTGCCGGACAACATCAGGGTATTGACAAACTTGGCGACATCTACATTGCCGAATTTTGGGTCCGGCAGGATTTCCCGTTTGGGAACTTCACGACGACGTGGCATTTCAATTCCTTTCGATCTTCAGTTGAGCTGCAGTACGACTTCTACTACCCGCCCGCGGCCAGCCATGCAGACTGGCCACTTACTCGACCCATATGGGGCCGATACCTTGTTCCACAGCGCTGCTGCGGAAATACGATTACTTCTTGCCGGCCTTGGCACGCTTGGTGCCGTACTTCGAGCGAGCCTGCTTGCGGTCCTTGACGCCCTGGGTATCCAGCGCGCCGCGCACCATGTGGTAACGCACACCCGGCAAGTCCTTGACGCGACCGCCGCGCAGCAGCACGACACTATGCTCCTGCAGGTTGTGGCCTTCACCGCCGATATACGAAATGACTTCGAAACCGTTGGTCAGGCGTACCTTGGCGACCTTGCGCAGTGCCGAGTTCGGCTTCTTTGGGGTCGTGGTGTAGACGCGGGTGCAGACGCCGCGCTTTTGCGGGCTGTTTTCCAGCGCCGGCGATTTGCTCTTCACCGCGGCGGAAACGCGCGGGTGGCGAATCAGTTGATTGATGGTTGGCATCGTTCCTAATCCAACAAAATTACAGCATTTAAAAGAAATACCCTGACACAACGTGTTTCGGGAGCGAAAACTTGGGAAGCTTGCGGATGGACAGGACGTTCATCACGCGTTCGATTCAGCTGCGGGGCATAGAGCGTGCCGTGGGTGGGAACTGCGGACCAAAGAGCGCTTAAGCCTGGAAAGCTTAAATTCGAGAACTCGCGAGTATATTCTCGTCAAGCGACGGGGTCAACTTTTCTTTGTCCGGGAAAACAGCGGCCATCGGTTTGCCGATGATTGCCGGCAAGTCGGGCACTTTACAGGATAATGTCGGGCTTTCCACATCCGCCTCGCCATGGGTTTCGTCCGCAGCCGCCTTGTTTTATTTATTGCCGTCAGTTACCTGCTACTGTCTGCTCTTCCGCTATTGCCGTTGCTGCTCGGCCGGAGCATCGCTGCGCCGGGCCTGTTACCGGCTGCAACGCTCTTCACCTGGATAGGCGTGTGGGCGTTTTTGAAACGTCCCGCCTATTTTCATCTGCTACTGCTTCCGGCCTTCCTCGCACTGCCGGTAGAAATTTATTTGCAGGTCTATTTCGGCCAGAGCATTTCGGTTCATCACCTTGGCGTTCTGGCTGAAACGAGTCCGCCGGAAACGATGGAATTCCTGGGCAAACAGGTATGGCTGCTGGGCGCCGTGCTAGTGCTTGCGCTTGCCTGGTTCGGGTTGGTCTGGCGCGCGGCGTGGCGAACCCGGGCGCTCGACTGGAATGGACCTTCGCGGGGCATCGCATGCCTGGTCCTGGGCGTCGGACTGGCGCTTTGGCTTTTCGAAGGAGGCGCCACCCGTTTCAGCGCGCCGGTCGTGGCCAGGGGACTTGGCAAGCTGCCGGACTGGGCCCGCGTGGCTGTTGATGACAAGATGCTCGCCCGGAGTTGGCCGTATGGGATCGTCATGCACCTCGCGTCGTTCCGGAAAGAGCAGCGCTACCTGGCCCAGTTGGCTGCGCGTAGTACGCTGTTCCGCTTCGGCGCGCACCAGGCCAGCCGCCAGGAGGTACCACAGGTCGTTGTGATGGTACTTGGCGAGTCGTCGCGTGCGGACCGGTGGAGCCTCAACGGCTACGAACGCAACACCAATCCGCTGCTTGCAACGGAAGCGAACCTGGTAAGCCTGAGCGACATGATTACGCCGGTATCGGCGACCCGCTTGTCGGTGCCGGTCATTTTGACGCGCAAGCCGGCGACAAAGAGCCTGCGCGCCGGTTTCTCGGAAACCTCTTTCATCTCGGCCTACCGCGAGGCGGGATTCAAGACCTTCTGGTTGTCGAACCAGATGTCGTTCGGCGAGTTCGACACGCCGGTTTCCGTGTTCGCTAAAGAAGCGGATGTCACCCGCTTTTTCAATCTGGGCGGGTTCACCAATCGGTCCGACCTTGACGATGTGCTTCTGGCGCCATTGCGAGCGGCGATTGGCGACGTGGCGCCAAAGAAGTTGATCGTCCTGCATACGCTCGGCAATCACTGGAATTACAGCCATCGCTATCCACGTGAATTCGACCGCTGGAAGCCATCGTTGCTGGGCATCGACAAACCGGCATACACGAGTCTTAAACTGAAACCCGAGATCAATAACAGTTATGACAATTCAATTCTGTACACCGACTGGCTGTTGTCGCAGGTGATCGACGCCTTGAAGGCCGGGCCGGCGCTGGCGAGCATGATTTATATCGCCGACCATGGCCAGACGCTGTATGACGGCAACTGCAAGCTGGCCTTCCACGGCCACAACACGCAGTTTGAATTCCATGTGCCGGCGCTGGTCTGGTATTCGGACGATTACGCCGCGTCACACCCAGACAAGGTGGCGCAACTCAGGCAGCACAAGGCGGCGCCGCTGGCGACAGAAAATATGTTTCACTCGCTGCTCGACCTGGCAGACATCCGCTACGCTGGCGAGCAACTGGATCGCAGCATCTTCAGCAGCCAGCTGACGCGCCATGTCCGCTATGTCGACAGCTACGGCTGGACCGATTACGACGACGCCACGCTGAAGGGCGACTGCCGGGAAGTGATAGGACGAAAGCAGCCGTTGCAACGAGAGAAATGATGCGTTGAACTTGCCTGCTTCAACGCGCACCTGTGGTGAAGGCGAAAAAAAACCCCGCATCGCTGCGGGGTTTTTGTTTGGCGTCGTAAAACGATCAGCCTTGCTCGTCCTGGTTGACGTTATTGCCAGCAGCCGCCATTTCGGCTTCCGCTTCGGCAATGCGTGCCGCTTTCTCCGACTGCAGCAGCGCAGTACGCTCTTCCGCTTCCCAGGATTCCTTCTCCTTGCGGGCGCGGTGGAACGCCAGGCCAGTACCGGCCGGGATCAGGCGGCCGACGATCACGTTTTCCTTCAGGCCGCGCAGACCGTCGCGCTTGCCCATGATCGCTGCTTCGGTCAGCACGCGGGTAGTTTCCTGGAACGAGGCGGCCGAGATGAACGAATCGGTCGACAGCGATGCCTTGGTAATACCCAGCAGCACGTTCTCGTAGGTCGCCGGGATCTTGCCCTCGGAAATCACGCGATCGTTCTCGTCCAGCAGTTCCGAACGCTCGACCTGCTCACCGGTGATGTAGCTGGTGTCGCCGGCTTCCATGACCTGCACGCGGCGCAGCATCTGGCGAACAATGACTTCGATATGCTTGTCATTGATCTTCACACCCTGCAGACGGTACACGTCCTGGACTTCGTCGACGATGTAGCGGGCCAGCGCCTCGATACCCAGCAGGCGGAGGATGTCCTGCGGATCGGCGGGGCCGTCCACGATCATCTCGCCCTTGTTCACCACCTGGCCGTCATGCACCAGCACCTGCTTGTCCTTGGTGATCAGGAACTCATGCTTGGCGCCGTCCATGTCGGTGATCTCCAGGCGCTGCTTGCCTTTCGTCTCCTTGCCGAATGCCACGGTACCGGTGACTTCCGCCAGCATGCCGGCATCCTTCGGCGAGCGCGCTTCGAACAGCTCGGCAACACGCGGCAGACCGCCGGTGATGTCACGCGTTTTTTGCGACTCGGTCGGGATACGGGCCAGCACTTCACCCACCGACACCTGCTGACCGTCTTTCACGGTGATCAGCGCGCCAACCTGGAAACCGATCGTCACGGCGTGTTCGGTGCCGGCGATCTTCACTTCCTGGCCCTGCTCGTTCAACAGCTTGACCTGCGGACGCAGCGACTTGGTGACCGAGCCGCGACGTTTCGCATCGATGACCACCAGGGTCGACAGGCCGGTGACCTCGTCGATCTGGCGGGCAACCGTCACGCCCTCTTCCACGTTCTCGAACTTCACCGTGCCGGTGTATTCGGTAATGATGGGTCGGGTCAGCGGATCCCAGGTTGCCAGCGCGGTGCCGGCACGGATGGCCAGGCCATCCTTGACGATCAGCGTCGCGCCGTACGGCACCTTGTGACGCTCGCGCTCGCGGCCGTGGTCGTCGGTGATCAGCACTTCGCCGGAACGGGAAATGACGATCTGGTCGCCCTTGCCGTTGGTGACGTAGCGCATGGTCGCCGTGAAACGCACGGTGCCGTTCGACTTCGCTTCGACCGACGACGCCACCGCTGCACGCGATGCCGCGCCGCCGATGTGGAACGTACGCATGGTCAGCTGGGTGCCCGGCTCGCCGATCGACTGCGCCGCCACCACACCGACCGCTTCGCCGGCGTTCACCAGCACACCGCGGCCGAGGTCGCGGCCGTAGCACATGCCGCACAGGCCATAGCGGGTGTCGCAGGTCAGCGGCGTGCGGACCTTGACTTCGTCGATGCCCAGGCGCTCGATTTCTTCGACCATGTCCTCGTCCAGCAGCGTGCCGGCGTCGTACAGGTTGGCCTGGGTTTCAGGGTTGACGACGTCGGTGGCTGCCACGCGGCCCAGGATGCGGTCGCGCAACGCTTCGATCACTTCACCGCCTTCGACCAGCGCCTTCATCGACGCGCCGTTGGAGGTGCCGCAATCGTCCTCGATCACCACCAGGTCCTGGGTCACGTCGACCAGGCGACGGGTCAGGTAACCGGAGTTCGCGGTCTTCAGCGCGGTGTCGGCCAGACCCTTACGGGCGCCGTGCGTCGAGATGAAGTACTGCAGCACGTTCAGGCCTTCGCGGAAGTTCGCGGTAATCGGCGTCTCGATGATGGAGCCGTCCGGTTTCGCCATCAGGCCGCGCATACCGGCAAGCTGGCGAATCTGGGCGGCGGAACCGCGAGCGCCGGAGTCGGCCATCATGTAGATCGCGTTGAACGATTCCTGGGTGCCCTTGGTGCCGTCGCGGCGAACCACGTCTTCGACCTTCAGCTGCTCCATCATGGCCTTGCCGACTTCGTCGCCGGCCTTGCCCCAGATGTCGACCACCTTGTTGTAGCGCTCGCCGGCCGTGACCAGGCCAGACGCGTACTGCTGCTCGATCTGCTTGACTTCCTGCTCGGCAGCCGCGATCAGCGTGACCTTTTGCGGCGGCACCAGCATGTCGTCGACGCAGATCGAGATGCCGGCGCGGGTTGCGAGGCGGAAGCCCGACTGCATCAACTGGTCGGCAAACACGACGGTGGCGCGCAGGCCGCACTTGCGGAACGAGATATTGATCAGGCGCGAGATTTCCTTCTTCTTCAGCGCACGGTTCAGCACCGAGAACGGCAGGCCCTTCGGCAGGATCTCGGACAGGATGGCACGGCCGACGGTCGTCTCGTAACGGGTGACGGTACGGTCGAAACCGGTGCCGTCGGCGTTACGCGGGTACTCGACGATACGCACGGTGACGCGGGAGGTCAGTTCGACTTCCTTGTTGTCATATGCGCGGATCACTTCCGAGACGTCCTGGAACAGCATGCCTTCGTTCTTGCCGTTGATCTTTTCGCGGGTAGCGTAGTACAGACCCAGCACGATGTCCTGGGACGGCACGATGGACGGCTCGCCGTTCGACGGGAACAGGATGTTGTTGGAGGCCAGCATCAGCGTGCGGGCTTCCATCTGCGCCTCGATCGACAGCGGCACGTGGACTGCCATCTGGTCACCGTCGAAGTCGGCGTTGAACGCCGCGCAGACCAGCGGATGCAGCTGGATCGCCTTGCCTTCGATCAGCACCGGCTCGAACGCCTGGATGCCCAGGCGATGCAGCGTCGGCGCACGGTTCAGCATGACCGGATGCTCGCGGATCACGTCTTCCAGGATGTCCCAGACGACAGGTTCCTGGATCTCGACGAGCTTCTTGGCAGCCTTGATGGTGGTTGCCAGGCCCATCAGTTCGAGCTTGTTGAAGATGAATGGCTTGAACAGCTCCAGCGCCATCAGCTTCGGCAGGCCGCACTGGTGCAGTTTCAGCTGCGGACCAACCACGATGACCGAACGGCCAGAATAGTCGACGCGCTTGCCCAGCAAGTTCTGGCGGAAACGGCCGCCCTTGCCCTTGATCATCTCGGCCAGCGATTTCAGCGGGCGCTTGTTGGCGCCGGTCATTGCCTTGCCGCGGCGGCCGTTGTCGAGCAGCGAGTCGACGGCTTCCTGCAGCATCCGCTTCTCGTTGCGGGTAATGATTTCCGGCGCGCGCAGTTCCATCAGGCGCTTCAGGCGGTTGTTACGGTTGATGACGCGGCGGTACAGGTCGTTCAGGTCGGAGGTCGCAAAGCGGCCGCCGTCCAGCGGCACCAGCGGACGCAGTTCCGGCGGCAGCACTGGCAGCACTTCCATGATCATCCAGTCCGGCTTGATGCCGGAACGCTGGAACGCTTCGAGCACTTTCAGGCGCTTCGCGTATTTCTTGATCTTGGCTTCGGACTTGGAGTCCTTCAGTTCCTGGCGCAGCGTGTCGGCGTCGCGGTCGATGTCGATCGAACGCAGCAGTTCGCGGATGCCTTCGGCGCCCATGAAGGCGGTGAAGTCGTCGCCGTACTCTTCGTACTTGGCCGCATAGTCGTCTTCCGACATGATCTGGCACTTCTTCAGCGGGGTCATGCCGGGGTCGGTCACGACATAGGCTTCGAAGTACAGCACGCGTTCGATGTCGCGCAGCGTCATGTCGAGCACCATGCCCAGGCGCGACGGCAGCGACTTCAGGAACCAGATGTGCGCGGTCGGCGACGCCAGTTCGATGTGGCCCATGCGCTCGCGGCGCACCTTGGCCAGCGTGACTTCCACGCCGCATTTTTCACAGATGACGCCACGATGCTTCAGGCGCTTGTACTTGCCGCAGAGACACTCGTAGTCCTTGATCGGGCCGAAGATCTTGGCGCAGAACAGGCCATCGCGCTCCGGCTTGAAGGTACGGTAGTTGATGGTTTCCGGCTTTTTGACTTCGCCGTAGGACCACGAACGGATTTTGTCGGGCGACGCAAGACCAATCTTGATCGCGTCGAATTGTTCATTTTGCTGAACTTGCTTGAATAGATCGAGCAGTGCTTTCATCTATCACTCCAGGGTGGCGTGAAAAAACTTGTTTGTAAGACCGAGCGGCAACCGAACATTATCCCCCGGACCGGCATCCTTTGCAGGACACCGCGCCCAGGGGGGGCAAATCAGTCGCGCTCCAGGTCGATGTCGATACCCAGCGAGCGGATTTCCTTCACCAGAACATTGAAGGACTCCGGCATGCCGGCATCGATCACGTGGTCGCCCTTGACCAGGTTCTCGTAGACCTTGGTCCGGCCGTTCACGTCGTCCGACTTCACCGTCAGCATTTCCTGCAGCACGTAGGACGCGCCGTAGGCTTCCAGTGCCCACACTTCCATCTCGCCGAAACGCTGGCCGCCGAACTGCGCCTTGCCGCCCAGCGGCTGCTGGGTCACCAGCGAGTACGGGCCGGTGGAACGGGCGTGCATCTTGTCGTCGACCAGGTGATGCAACTTGAGCATGTGCATATAGCCCACGGTGACCGAGCGCTCGAATGCTTCGCCGGTGCGGCCGTCGTACATCGTGACCTGGTTCTTGGACGGCGTCATGCCGAGCTTGGCGGCGATATCGTCCGGATACGCCAGGTCCAGCATGCGATGGATTTCACGCTCGTGCGCGCCGTCGAACACCGGTGTGGCAAACGGAACACCCTTCTTCAGGTTTTCCGCCAGCGTCAGGATTTCCACGTCGCTCAAGCCGTCGATATCTTCCTGCTTGCCCGACTCGTTGTAGATCGTGGTCAGGAACTTGCGCACTTCGGCTGCCTTGGCTTGCGCCTGCAGCATCTCGCCGATACG
The DNA here is from genome assembly GCA_963522035.1 of uncultured Noviherbaspirillum sp. GTDB lineage: Bacteria > Pseudomonadota > Gammaproteobacteria > Burkholderiales > Burkholderiaceae_D > Noviherbaspirillum_A. Next base: position 40,684 of record CAUQYP010000005.1, read on the forward strand.
CAGGCCCAGGCCCTTGGCGGCCCAGCCCAGATGGACTTCGAGCACCTGCCCGACGTTCATCCGCGACGGCACGCCCAGCGGGTTCAGCACGATGTCGGCCGGCGTACCGTCCGCCATGTAGGGCATGTCCTCGATTGGCACGATGCGCGACACCACACCCTTGTTGCCGTGACGTCCCGCCATCTTGTCGCCAGGCTGCAGGCGACGCTTCACTGCCAGGTAGACCTTGACCATCTTCTGCACGCCTGGCGGCAGTTCGTCGCCCTGGGTCAGCTTCTTGCGCTTTTCTTCGAAGGCCAGGTCGAACTGGTGACGCTTCTCGGCGATGGATTCCTTGATGGCTTCCAGCGCGGCAGCAGCGTCATCGTCGGCCGGACGGATGTCGAACCAGTGATACTTGTCCAGGTCGTCCAGATAGGCTTTGTCGATGGCGGCGCCCTTGGCAATCTTTTTCGGACCGCCGTTAACAACCTTGCCGATCAGCATTTTTTCCAGACGCTGGAAGGCGTCGCCTTCGACGATGCGCAGCTGGTCGTTCAGGTCCAGGCGGTAACGCTTGAGCTCGTCGTCGATGATCTGCTGGGCGCGCTTGTCCCGCTGTATGCCTTCGCGGGTAAAGACCTGGACGTCGATCACGGTGCCGATCATGCCCGACGGCACGCGCAGCGAGGTGTCTTTCACGTCGGACGCCTTTTCGCCGAAGATGGCGCGCAGCAGCTTTTCTTCCGGCGTCAGCTGGGTCTCGCCTTTCGGGGTGACCTTGCCGACCAGCGTGTCGCCGGCTTCGACTTCAGCGCCGATGTAGACGATGCCCGACTCATCCAGGCGCGCCAGCTGGTTTTCCGCCAGGTTGGAGATATCGCGGGTGATTTCTTCAGCGCCCAGCTTGGTGTCGCGTGCCACGACCGACAGCTCCTCGATGTGAATCGAGGTGTAACGGTCGTCGGCCACGACTTTTTCGGAGATCAGGATCGAATCTTCGAAGTTGTAGCCGTTCCACGGCATGAAGGCCACCAGCATGTTCTGGCCCAGGGCCAGTTCGCCCAGGTCGGTCGACGCGCCGTCGGCAATCACGTCGCCACGTGCGACGCGGTCGCCCACCTGCACGATAGGACGCTGGTTGATGTTGGTGTTCTGGTTCGAACGGGTGTACTTGATCAGGTTGTAGATGTCGACGCCGACTTCGCCAGCCTGCGCTTCGTCGTCGTTGACCCGGATCACCACGCGGCCGGCATCGATGTAATCGACTACGCCGCCACGCAGCGCCTGCACCGTGGTGCCGGAGTCGACTGCCACAGTACGCTCGATGCCGGTGCCGACCAGCGCCTTTTCAGGGCGCAGGCAGGGAACCGCCTGGCGTTGCATGTTGGCGCCCATCAGCGCGCGGTTTGCGTCATCGTGTTCCAGGAATGGAATCAGCGATGCAGCGACCGACACGATCTGGCCTGGCGCCACGTCCATGTACTGCACGCGCTCGGGCGACACCAGGATAGTCTCGCCAGCTTCACGGGCCGACACCAGCTCGTCCGACAGAGTGCCCTGGTCGTTGATGGTCGCATTCGCCTGGGCGATGATGTAGCGGCCTTCTTCGATTGCCGACAGGTAATCGATCTGGCTGGTGATCTTGCTGCCTTCGACCTTGCGATACGGTGTTTCCAGGAAGCCGTATTCGTTCAGCCGTGCATACAGCGCGAGCGAGTTGATCAGGCCGATGTTCGGACCTTCCGGCGTTTCGATCGGGCATACGCGGCCATAGTGCGTCGGATGCACGTCGCGCACTTCGAAGCCGGCGCGTTCACGGGTCAGGCCGCCTGGTCCGAGTGCGGAAACGCGGCGCTTGTGCGTGATTTCCGACAGCGGGTTGGTCTGGTCCATGAACTGCGACAGCTGCGACGAACCGAAGAACTCGCGGATGGCGGCCGAGATCGGCTTGGAGTTGATCAGGTCGTGCGGCATCAGGTTGTCGGCTTCGGCCTGGCCGAGACGTTCCTTGACGGCCCGCTCGACACGGACGAGGCCGGCGCGGAACTGGTTTTCCGCCAGTTCGCCGACGCAACGCACACGCCGGTTGCCCAGGTGGTCGATATCGTCGACTTCGCCGCGGCCATTGCGCAGCTCGACCAGGATCTTGATGACGGCCAGCACGTCTTCGTTCGACAGCGTCATCGAGCCGGTCAGTTCATCGCGGCCAATGCGGCGGTTGAACTTCATGCGGCCGACAGCCGACAGGTCGTAGCGATCTTCGTTGTAGAACAGGCCATTGAACAGTGCCTCGACCGAGTCTTCGGTCGGCGGCTCGCCAGGACGCATCATCCGGTAGATCGCGATGCGTGCCGCGGTCTGGTCGGTGGTGTCGTCGGTGCGCAGGGTCTGCGAGATATACGCGCCCTGGTCAAGGTCGTTGGTGTACAGCGTCTGGATGTCGGACACGTTGGCGTCGCGCAGGCGGCCGAGCAATTCTTCGCTCAGTTCGTCATTGGCGTTTGCCACCACTTCACCGGTCTCGGGGTCGATGATGTTGGTCGCCAGGACGCGGCCCAGCAGGTAGTCTTCCGGCACGGAGATGTGCTTGATGCCGGCGCCTTCGATTTCACGGACATGGCGCGCGTTGATGCGCTTGTCCTTGGCGACCAGCACCTTGCCTTCACGGTCGGTGATGTCGAAACGCGCGACTTCGCCGCGCAGGCGCTCGGAGACGAACTCCAGTTCGGCGCCATCGTTGCGCAGCGTGAAGTTGTCGAAGACAAAGAAGTTTGCGAGGATCTGCTCGACCGTCATGCCGATGGCCTTCAGCAGGATGGTGACCGGCATCTTGCGGCGGCGGTCGACGCGGAAGAACAGGATGTCCTTCGGGTCGAACTCGAAGTCCAGCCACGAGCCGCGGTAAGGAATGATCCGTGCCGAAAACAGCAGTTTGCCGGACGAATGGGTCTTGCCGCGATCATGTTCGAAGAACACGCCAGGCGAGCGATGCAGCTGCGAAACGATCACGCGCTCGGTGCCGTTGATCACGAAGGAACCGGTGGTGGTCATGAGCGGCAATTCACCCATGTACACTTCCTGCTCTTTCATTTCCTTGACGACCGGCTTGGTTGGCGATTCCTTGTCCAGGATCACCAGGCGCACCTTGGCGCGCAGCGGTGACGCGAACGTCAGGCCACGCTGCTGGCATTCCTTGACGTCGAACGGCGGATCGCCGAGGACATAGGAAAGAAATTCGAGACGCGCGAAGCCATTGTGCGAAACGATGGGGAAAATCGACGAAAAGGCAGATTGCAGGCCTTCGTTCTTGCGTTGCGACGGCACCTTGTCCGCTTGCAGAAAGCCGGTATAGGATTCGAGCTGGGTCGCAAGCAGGAACGGGACGTGGTGAACGTTGGCGCGCTTCGCGAATGATTTGCGAATGCGTTTCTTCTCAGTAAATGAGTAGTGCATGAACACTCCGTGAGTGACAGGAAGGATAGAGAATTCAGGATTCGACACAGGTGGTTCGACGATGTTGCATCACCCCACTCTGCGAAACCTCAAGTCTCGGCCCTTCAAATCTGTGATTTAATAGACCGCCATGACGGGCGGGTGTTGCATTTTTAACCTGGTTTGAACATCTTCGTCGATTATGAAACGCAAAAACGACAAAGGAGCCAAAGCCGAACCCCTCCTTTCGGATAAGGGCTCTGCACTTTGACTCATGCGCTGTATATCGCGCCAGCAGACTGCAATTACTTGATTTCTGCTTTTGCGCCAGCTTCTTCCAGCTTCTTCTTCGCCGCGTCAGCGTCAGCTTTCGAAACGCCTTCCTTGACTGGCTTCGGTGCACCGTCGACCAGGTCCTTGGCTTCTTTCAAGCCCAGGCCGGTGATTTCGCGGACAGCCTTGATGACGCCAACCTTGTTCGCGCCGAAGTTTTCCAGCACAACGGTGAACTCGGTCTGCTCTTCGACAGCCGCTGCTGCGCCGCCGCCAGCTGCAGGACCTGCAACAGACATTGCTGCTGCGGAAACGCCAAACTTCTCTTCGAATGCCTTCACCAGGTCATTCAGATCCATTACGGACATCTGACCAACTGCTTCGAGGATGTCGTCTTTGCTAATTGCCATTTGAAACTCCTAAATTGATTCGATAGTTACATCTAGTCGGTAATGACGTGAACGGACAGCCCGATCAGGCTGCTTCGACTGGCGCTTCGGCTTCCGCCGGGGCGCCGCCACCGTTCTTCTCTGCCAGGGCGGCGAGTGCACGGGCAAATCCGGAAACCGGCGCCTGCATGATGCCCATCAGCTGGGACAGCAGAACTTCACGGCTAGGGATATTGGCCAGAGCAGCAACGCCTGCCTTGTCCAGCGCTTTACCTGCGTAGTTACCGCCACGAATGACCAGCTTGTCGTTGCCTTTGGAAAAGTCCGACAGGACTTTGGCAGCGGCGACAGCATCGTCCGAGATCGCATAGATCAACGGACCGGTCATGTCATTGGCGAGGCTGGAAAACGCGGTACCTTCGACAGCACGGCGAGCTAGCGTGTTTTTCAACACACGCAGGTACACGCCCTGGTCACGCGCCTTGGAACGCAGTTGCGTCATTTGACCGACCGGGATGCCACGGTATTCAGCCAGTGCGATAGTCTGTGCCGATGCAACCTTGGCAGAGATTTCTTCGACTACGGCTTCTTTTTCATTCCGATTGAGACCCACGGTCAAGCTCCAAAAATGATGCTTGGCGCCTACACAACCCTATGGCTGCTTGCCTTGCATCGGTTCGAACACGGCGTCCGAAGTTAGGAGTTCACTGCTGGTGCGGTCCTGCTTGCACAGCGGGCAGACTACAAAACTTGTTCGGGCTCGCCATCTGCGTTGGGTGCCATGGCTTGCGCTTCCGGCTTTTAACATCTTGCACTACCTGCATGCCTATCAGCCCAACGGTCTTTGATTGCCCGAGCTTTCTTCCGTGAGGATTCCAGCCCGGCCCAAAGATGCGCCCTGCGCCGTAACCGGCACGGGGACTTGATTCAATACTTAGGCAGCCAGGGTGGTCTGGTCTACGCGGACACCGGCGCCCATCGTGGACGACAGCGAAACCTTGCGCAGGTAGACGCCCTTGCTGGTGGCTGGCTTGGCCTTGTTCAGTGCGTCGATCAGCGCAACCAGGTTGCTCTTCAGATCGGCATCGGCAAAGTCCTTGCGACCAATGGTCGCGTGGATGATGCCAGCCTTGTCGGTACGGTACTGCACCTGACCGGCCTTCGCATTTTTCACAGCGGTTGCCACGTCGGGGGTCACGGTGCCGACCTTCGGGTTAGGCATCAGGCCGCGCGGTCCAAGGATCTGGCCCAGCGTACCGACGATACGCATGGTGTCCGGCGAAGCGATCACGATGTCGAACGGCATGTCGCCGGCCTTGATGCGCTCGGCCAGGTCTTCCATGCCAACCACGTCGGCGCCGGCAGCACGCGCTGCCTCGGCCTTGTCGCCAGCAGCGAACACAGCGACGCGCACGCTCTTGCCGGTACCGGCTGGCAGCACGACGGAGCCGCGAACGACCTGGTCCGACTTCTTGGCATCCACGCCCAGCTGAACCGACACGTCGATCGATTCATTGAACTTGGCGGTAGCGCATTCCTTGATCAGCGAAATCGCATTGTCGAACGGATACAGCTTGGTGCGATCAACTTTGGCCTTGATCGCCTTGGCGCGTTTGGACAGCTTAGCCATTACAGACCCTCCACCGTGATGCCCATGGAACGGGCAGAACCGGCGACGGTGCGCACGGCTGCTTCCATGTCCGCTGCCGTCAGGTCAGCGTTCTTGGTTTTTGCGATTTCTTCAGCTTGCGCACGCGTAATCGAGCCAACCTTGTCGGTATGCGGCTTCGGCGAACCCTTTTGAATGCCAGCGGCTTTCTTGATCAGGTAGGTAGCCGGCGGCGACTTCATCACGAAGGTGAAGGACTTGTCGGCGAATGCGGTAATGACAACCGGAATCGGCATGCCAGGCTCGATACCCTGGGTCTGCGCATTGAATGCCTTGCAGAATTCCATGATATTCAGGCCGCGCTGACCCAGCGCAGGACCGATCGGGGGAGACGGATTTGCTTTACCAGCTGGCACTTGCAGCTTGATAAAACCAACGATTTTCTTTGCCATGATGGCTCCAGTTTGAGTGAGTGTTAGCGCCAGCCTGCAAGCGTATTGCCTTGCGACTGGCTCCTCTGGTGATGCGCGCCGGTTACTCCATGAAAGAGGCGCCCGGCACGGGCGCTTGCTGCATTCTTAGACTTTTTCGACCTGGCCGAACTCGAGCTCCACCGGCGTGGCGCGTCCGAAGATGGTCACAGATACCCGGACCTTGGACTTCTCGTAATTCACTTCCTCGACATTGCCGTTGAAATCCGTAAATGGACCGTCCTTGATGCGGACCAGTTCACCGACTTCGTACAGCACCTTGGGACGCGGCTTTTCAATGCCTTCCTGCATCTGGTGCAGGATCTTGTCGACTTCATGCGGCGGAATCGGCGTCGGCTTGTTGGACTTTCCGCCGATGAAGCCGGTTACCTTGCTGGTGTTCTTGACGAGATGCCAGGTATCGTCCGTCATTTCCATTTCAACCAGCACGTAGCCGGGAAAGAAACGACGTTCGGTTACCGACTTGTGACCGTTCTTGACTTCGATGACTTCTTCGGTAGGCACCAAAATGCGGCCGAACTTGTCTTCCATGCCGGCACGTGCGATACGCTCGGTCAACGCCCGCTGCACGCTTTTTTCCATGCCGGAATAAGCGTGAACCACGTACCAGCGCTTGTTGCCGGTGGGCGCGCTGATCGCTGCCTCGGTCGGCACGCCGTCTTGCAGATTTTCGCTCATTATCGTTTCCAGCCCAGAATCAAGTCGTACAACACGAATTCCAGTATTTTGTCCGTGCCCCACAGAAAAATCGCCATTACCAGCACGAAGCCGAAAACGATGGCGGTAATCTGCATGGCTTCCTTGCGGGTCGGCCATACCACTTTCTTTGTTTCGCGGACAGCTTCCCTGGCGAACGCCAAAAAGCCCTGGCCTGTCAAAGAAGTCCAGAGCAAACCGATTCCAACCACAAGGCCGGCAACCAGGGCCAATGAACGCACCAGCGTAGACTGGCCTGCAAGCAGATAAAAAACTACTACACCGGCAATAGCAGCGCAAATAGCCAGGCCGACCTTCACTTTGTCGCCTGACGTATTGACGGTCTGCACGGGTTGATTAGCCATACAATTTTACTTTCGGTGCCCTGCACCTGAAACGGTGGCAGGGGCGGAGGGCCTCGAACCCCCGACCTTCGGTTTTGGAGACCGACGCTCTGCCAATTGAGCTACGCCCCTACGTTAAAACGGTAAACCCGGAACCGTCGAATCGCGCGCACCGGCTAACCGGCGCACGCTTTTCAAATAATTCCTTAGTCCATGATTTTTGCAACGACGCCGGCGCCGACGGTACGGCCACCTTCGCGGATTGCAAAACGCAGGCCTTCTTCCATCGCGATCGGGTTGATCAGCATCACGGTGATCGACACGTTGTCGCCTGGCATGACCATTTCCTTGTCCTTCGGCAGCTCGATCGAGCCGGTCACGTCGGTCGTACGGAAGTAGAACTGCGGACGGTAGTTGTTGAAGAACGGGGTATGACGACCGCCCTCATCTTTCGACAGCACATAGATCTCGCCGGTGAAATGCTTGTGCGGCTTGATCGAACCCGGCTTGGCCAGCACCTGGCCACGCTCGACGTCTTCACGCTTGGTGCCGCGCAGCAGCACGCCGACGTTGTCGCCAGCCTGACCCTGGTCCAGCAGCTTGCGGAACATTTCCACGCCCGTGCAGGTGGTCTTCTGGGTGTCGCGGATACCGACGATTTCCAGCTCTTCGCCAACCTTCACGATGCCGCGCTCGACGCGACCGGTCACCACCGTGCCGCGGCCGGAGATCGAGAACACGTCCTCGACCGGCAGCAGGAAGGCGCCGTCGACGGCACGCTCAGGCGTCGGGATGTAGGTGTCCAGCGCATCGGCCAGCGCCATGATCGACTGCTCGCCCAGCGGGCCGGTGTCGCCTTCCAGCGCCAGCTTGGCCGAACCCTTGATGATGGGCAGGTCGTCGCCCGGGAACTCGTACTTCGACAAGAGCTCGCGCACTTCCATTTCGACCAGCTCGAGCAGCTCTTCGTCGTCGACCATGTCGCACTTGTTCAGGTAGACGATGATGTATGGAACGCCAACCTGGCGCGCCAGCAGGATGTGCTCGCGGGTCTGCGGCATCGGGCCGTCAGCGGCCGAGCACACCAGGATCGCGCCGTCCATCTGCGCGGCGCCCGTGATCATGTTCTTCACGTAGTCGGCGTGGCCTGGGCAGTCGACGTGCGCGTAGTGACGGTTCGACGTCTCGTATTCGACGTGGGCGGTGTTGATGGTGATGCCGCGCGCTTTTTCTTCCGGCGCTGCATCAATCTGGTCATAGGCCTTGGCTTCGCCGCCGAACTTCTTCGACAGCACGGTCGCGATTGCCGCGGTCAGCGTGGTCTTGCCATGGTCGACGTGGCCGATGGTGCCCACATTCACGTGCGGCTTGGTCCGCTCAAATTTGCTTTTTGCCATCTTAGACTCCTAACGATTTGATGAGAATGTACAGGCACTGCCCGACTATCTTGCTGATGTGCTTCTTGCCTGGGGCGCATCGCGCGATGCGACGCGCCCCGTACTGGAATGGTGCCCTTTACGTGGATTGAACACGTGGCCTCTCCCTTACCAAGGGAGTGCTCTACCACTGAGCTAAAAGGGCAAAACCTTTGTTGCCTGACGCCGAAAATACAGCATCTTCAACCGAAACCTGGAGCGGGTGAAGGGAATCGAACCCTCGTCATAAGCTTGGAAGGCTTCAGCTCTACCATTGAGCTACACCCGCAAGGGTGACCAAACAGCCACTCACAACTAAAACAATCACCTACCGCGCTTCGCCTTGGTGGAGGGGGCTGGATTCGAACCAGCGTACTCGTAAGAGGGCAGATTTACAGTCTGCTGCCATTAACCACTCGGCCACCCCTCCGCAGGGAACCCCGAACTATATTGGGAAACCCTCGGCCTGTCAACTTCGAAGTGTTTTCTGCATGCACTTTTTGTCGAAGGAGCCGAAGAATAGCACGAGCGTAACCGGATTTAAAAGGTCGTTTTGCCTTCGCTGCACGAAAAACATCCGGGCACCTGGCACGGCTGCTGCTTTTGCTCACGGCTGCTGTATAAAAACGACATCCAGCCGCGATAATGTTTGCATTGCCATCCAATCACGCCAGGCCATGTCCCGTGTTCACATCCTCTACGCCCATTCTGCGCCGCATGCGTCCCGCGTCAACCGACGCATGATTTCGGCTGCACGCTCCCTGCCCGACGTAACGGTGAGCGAACTATATGAGCTCTATCCCGACTTCGTGATCGATGTTCGCCGTGAGCAGGCGTTGCTATCGGAAGCCGAACTGATCGTCATGCAGCACCCGATACAGTGGTACGGCATGCCTTCACTGCAGAAGGAATGGCTGGACCAGGTGCTGGAGCATGGTTGGGCCTATGGCAAAAGCGGCAACATGCTGGAAGGCAAGCGCTTCCTGCTGGCGGTCACGACCGGCGGCGGAAGCGCGGCTTACGGTGTGCAGGGCGAGCACGGCTATCCTTTGGAGGCTTTCCTGCCGCCCTACCGGCAGACGGCGACGCTGTGCAGGATGCGCTGGCTGGAACCGCTGGTGCTGCACGGCGCCCGTCATGCCGATCAGGCAACAGTGGATGCCCATGTCGAAACCTATCGCCGCCTGCTGGAAGGCTCGCCGGCATCTCATTCCGTCCACTTGTAGACAAGGCGCAAGAATTTCCCATGGAACACAACTTGTTGCAGAACGCGCTGGTCTATCTGCTCGCGGCAGTCATCGCGGTGCCGATCGCCAAGCGCCTCGGGCTGGGTGCGGTGCTTGGCTACCTGCTGGCCGGCATCGCGATCGGCCCCTGGGGCCTGGGACTGATCCGCGAGGTGCAGGACATCCTGCACTTTTCGGAATTCGGTGTCGTGCTGCTGTTGTTCCTGATCGGGCTGGAACTGGAGCCCAGGCGGCTGTGGGCGATGCGCCGGCCGATTTTTGGCGGCGGCGGCGCGCAGGTGCTGCTGGTTGCCGGGGCGCTGACATTGGTGGCGCTGCTGTTCGGCGTGGACTGGAAAGTCGCCCTCATCGCCTCGCTTGGCCTGTCGCTGTCGTCGACAGCCATCGCGCTGGCAACGCTGGGCGAACGCAACCTGGCAGCAACGCCGGCCGGAACCGCGGGCTTCGCCATCCTGCTGTTCCAGGATATTGCTGCAATTCCGATGATCGCCATCGTTCCGATGCTGGGCGTCGCCACGGTGGACGACAGCGGCACCTGGCTCGGTTTCCTGCAGGCGGTCGGAGTGATTGCCGCCCTGGTGCTGGGCGGGCGCTACCTGGTCCGCCCGGCGCTGCGCATTATTGCCAAGACCGAACTGCGTGAGATCTTTACCGCCTTTGCGCTGCTGCTGGTCATCGCCATTGCCATGCTGATGCAATGGGTCGGCCTGTCAATGGCGCTGGGCACCTTCCTGGCCGGCGTGCTGCTGGCCGATTCGGAGTACCGGCATGCGCTGGAATCCGACCTCGAGCCGTTCAAGGGCCTGCTGCTGGGCCTGTTTTTTACCGCGGTCGGCATGTCGGTCGATTTTGGCGTGTTCCTCGCGCAACCGTGGCGCATTCTCGGCATGGTCGCCCTGTTCCTGCTGGTCAAGGGCGCGGTGCTCTACTTCCTGGGCGCTCGCCTGGGCATTGCGCGCAGCCAGCGCGCGCTGTTTGCGTTTTTGCTCGCGCAGGGCGGCGAATTTGCCTTTGTCGTGTTCGGCGCAGCCGCCACGGCCCGCGTGTTCACGCCTGAGGTCTCAGCAGTGCTGGTGGTAACCGTCACGCTGTCAATGATGTCCACGCCCTTGCTGCTGCTGGCGTACGACCGGCTGATCGCACCGCGCTACGCGGCCGCAAAAAAACGGCCGGACGACGAGATGGAGTCGAACGAGGACCATGTCATCATTGCCGGCTTTGGCCGATTCGGCCAGATCGTCGGCCGCCTGCTGCATGCAAACGGGGTCGACCTGACCGTGCTCGACCATGACCCGGACCAGATCGACCTGCTGCGCCGCTTCGGCTTCAAGGTGTTCTATGGCGACGCCACCCGCATCGACCTGCTGCATGCAGCCGGCGCCGGACGTGCACGGGCGCTGGTGCTGGCGATCGACAATGTCGAGGACAGCCTGAAGCTGGTGGAGGCGGTGCGCGCGGCCTTTCCGGACCTGCCCATCCTGGCGCGGGCGCGCAATGTCAGCCATTACTACGACCTGATGGACCGCGGCGTCACCATCATCGAGCGTGAAACCTTTGAAAGCGCGCTGCTGCTGGGCCGCCGGGTGATGCAGCAGCTCGGCGCAGGCGCCTGGCAGGCGCGCCAGGCGACGATGAAGTTTCGCGCCCATACGCTGAAGTCGCTGGAGGATGTCTATCCGTATTACCGCGACCAGCAGCAGTATGTGTCGATGGCGCGGCAGGCGCGCGACGAGCTCGAGGCCATGTTCGCGCGCGATGCCGAGGCGCGCGCAGCCCAGCGCAAGGACGGCTGGGACTAGGACTGCGCCTGCGGCTCGCGGATGCGCCAGGCTGCCAGGACGGCGAGCGCGGAGATGATGGCGATGAACACAAAGGTTTCGTCGAAGGCCCGCAGGCCTTGCGCGCCGCTGCCCGCCGGATACAGCGAAAGCCGCCACTCGAGCACGATGCCGACCAGGCTGACGCCGATGGCGCCGCCCAGCTGGCGCAGGAAGTTGATGGTGCTGGAGCCCTGGGCAATCAGCGCGAAGTCGACGCCGCGCATCGAGCCCAGGCTGAGCGCCGGCAGGACCAGGCCAAGGCCAATGCGTCCGACGATGGCCCACAGCATCAGCACGATATAGCTGGTGTCGGGCTTGACCAGCGCCATCAGCGCGAACGACAGCGCCAGCAGCGCCACGCCGATCGATACCAGCACATGCGGGCGGAAGCGATCGACCAGGCGTCCGCCGAGCCAGATCGTCACTGCCAGCACGGCGCCGGCCGGCAGCAGCACCAGGCCGGCCTGCGACGGCATATAGTGCAGGCCGAGCTGCATATACACCGGCAACAGGTAGGTCGAGCCGAACAGGCCCATGCCGTAGATAAAGGCCACCAGTGCGCCCATGGCGAATTGCGGATAGCGGAACACGGTCATGTTCATCAGCGGGTCGGGCGTCTTGATCTGGTAGAAAATGAAGCCGGCCAGTCCGGACAGGCCGGTGCCCAGCAAGGCCGCAGCAACCAGGCCGTTCTGCCGCACCTCGACCAGGCCGTTGAGCAGGCAGATGGTGGAGACGCCGGCCAGCAGCAGGCCGCGCCAGTCGAGCGGGCGGGCGTCGCCGCCGGTGGCATTGGCGGCCAGGTAACGGTGCGCCATGGCCAGCACGACCACGCAGAACGGCACCATGATGAAGAAGATCGAGCGCCAGCCGAAATGCTCGACCAGGAAGCCGCCCACGCTCGGGCCGAGCGCCGGCGCCAGCACCACGCCGAAGCCGAACAGGCCCATCGCCCTGCCCTGCTCGTGCTTGTCGAACGAGCGCAGGATCATGATGGCCGGTATCGGCTGCACCACGCCGCAGGCCAGGCCTTCCAGCACGCGCATGGCGATCAGCATCAGGTAATTGACGGAAAAGCCGCCGGCGACGCCGCCGAAGAGCAGCAGCAGCATGGCGCCGCCGTAAGTGCGGCGCAGGCCGTAGCGCAGCAGCAGCCATGGCGTGGTCAGCATCGACAGGGTCATTGCCAGCATGAAGCTGGTGGACACCCACTGCGCGCGCTCCTGGCCCAGCGTGAAGTGGCGCGACAGGTCCGGCACCGCGACATTGACGATGGTGGACGACATGATGGCCGCCATCGAACCGATCATCACGGTCATCAGCACCAGCCATTTATAACGCTCGCCGTAGCGAGCTTGCAGTTGTTCCCCGGTCTGGGCCATGTCGTAAGGCTTTTGTAGAGCTTGTTATTGGCGTTGGTCGGGCAGTATAGCTATTTGCAGCCGGGACACGCTTGCGCCTACAGGAAGCGGGCGACGAGGAAAATGACAGTGGAGAGCAGGATGGTGGAGGCGAACGGCAGGAAGACGGTCTTGCCGAACAGGGAAAACTTGACGTCGCCAGGCAGGCGGCCGACGCCCAGTTTTTCCAGCCAGGGCAACGCCGCCGAAAACACGATCAGCGCGATGAATATCGTCAGGACCCAGCGTATCATGCGCGGCTTTCGGTAAATGGATGCGCGATTGTAGCGCGGCCAGCCGCAGGATTGCAGGGCGTCACAGCCGGTGGCTGCGGTCGCTGCGGGAAAACTTTTCCGGCAGTTCGACCCTGGTGCCCAGCGCAATGACCTTGAACAGCTCGCCCATCTCGGCTGGCGACGTCAGCTTCTGCAGCTCGTTGGCGCGCGGCAGGTAGCGCAGCCGGTCGGTGGCGGGAACGCGCTGCAGCAGCTCGCCTATGCCGGCGTCGATCAGGAAGGCGGCCTGGCCGGTGTAGGTCAGCACGTCCAGGCCGCTACTGACCGCAGTGCGGGCAATAGCGCTGAAGTCGACATGGGCGGTGATGTCCTGCAGGCCGGGCAGGTAGAACGGGTCGGCATGGGCATGGTGGCGGTAATGGCACATCAACGTGCCTTCGGCGCGCTGCGGCAGGTAGTACTCGTGGGCCGGGAAGCCATAATCGATCAGCAATGCGGCGCCACCGTGGCCGGTGTAGTCGAAGCCGGCGCGCAGCATGTCGGCCAGCGTGCGCACGAAGCCCAGCGCGATCGGATGGACTTCGGTCAGGTAGCCTTCCGGCAGGGCATCGGCATGCGGGATCTGCGCCAGCAGCGCCGGGTCGCAAGGCCGGTCGCGATAGACGAATTTTTTTGGCGCAAGGCCAATGCCGCGCTCGCGCCATCCGTGCGGTGTCTTCGTCACCAGCTGCACCGGCATCGCATCGAGGACTTCATTGCCCAGCACCACGCCGGAAAAGACGGCCGGGAACTGGTCGAGCCAGGTGACTTGCGGAAAGCCGCGCAGCGTCTGCTGCTGCCGCGCCCGCAGTTCGCCGGAAAGTTCGACGATGGAATAGCGATGCACTGCAACGCCCATTGCGGCAAGCTCGGTCAGCATGTCGCGGGCAAGCTTGCCCGTGCCGGCGCCGAATTCCATGATCTGCGGCGTGGTCTTGCCTATCAGGTCGGCAACGACATGCGCCAACGTCTGGCCGAACAACGGCGACATTTCGGGCGCGGTTGTAAAATCACCATCCCTGCCGAGCTTGGCGGCCCCGCCGCTGTAGTAGCCGAGACCGGGTGCATACAGCGCCAGTTCCATGAAGCGGGAAAAAGGGATCCACCCGGAGTTATGGCGTATGTCGTTGGCGATGAGGGTTTGCAGCGAGCGCGAAGCCATCAGCGCGTCGAGACCGGGATCAGGCAGTTGCAGTTGCATAGACGTTATTGTAGTCAATCGCTTTAGGGGTTGTATATGAATCTACGCGGCGCCGGAAGGCTTGCACGCAGACATGATCAGACCACGGCGGCCCGGAAAGTTGCACTTGTCACCGGCGCCGGCAAGCGGCTGGGCCGCGCGATTGCGCTGGCGCTGGCCGAACGCGGTTGGGACATCGTGGTGCATTACCGGCATTCGGAAGACGATGCCGACATGACGGCGCTCGACATCGAAGCGCTGGGCCGGCGCGCGCTGCTGCTGCAATGCGACCTGTCCGACGAAGCCGCCGTACGCACGATGCTGGCGCGTACTGCCAGCTTCGGTCCGGTTTCCTGCCTGGTCAATAACGCAGCGCTGTTCGAACAGGACCATGCAGGCGACTTCACGGTCGCGCGCCTCGACGCGCACATGCATGCCAACCTGGCCGCGCCGGTGCTGCTGGCGCAGGCGCTGCACGCGATGACGCCGGAGGGCGGGCAGGCGGTGGTGATCAACCTGCTGGACCAGAAGCTTTATAACCTCAACCCCGACTTCCTGTCCTACACGCTCTCCAAGGCCGCGCTGCAGGCTGCCACGACCATGCTCGCGCAGGCGCTGGCGCCGAAGGTGCGGGTGGTCGGGGTGGCGCCCGGCATTACGCTGCAGTCGGGCGAGCAGACCTACCAGGACTTCGAGCAGGCGCACAAGGTCACCCCGCTGGGCCGCTCCAGCACGCCTGACGATATCGCCGCTGCCGTGTGCTACCTGGCCGAAGCGGGCGCGGTGACCGGCACGACCCTGCTGGTCGACGGCGGCCAGCACCTGCTGCCGCTGCCGCGCGACGTGATGTTCCTTGCCACCTGAACGGTGGCCTTACCCAATTTTTTCGAGATCCCATGCTGCCTACCCTGTTCTACCCGGAGTTGTCCGACTGCCGCCGCCTGTTCCTGCGCAATTACGAAGTGCAGATCAACATCGGCGTCCACGAATTTGAAAAGAAGGGCGAGCAGCGCGTCCTGATCAACGTCGACCTCTTCATCCCGCTGGCAATGTCGACGCCGCAGGACGACCACCTGGATGAAGTCGTGGACTACGACTTCATGCGCGACACCATTGCTCGCCGCATGGCGCAAGGCCATATCCACCTGCAGGAAACCCTGTGCGACGATGTTGCGCGGGCAATGCTGGCGCATCCGAAGGTAAGGGCAGTCCGGGTGTCGACGGAAAAGCCGGATGTCTATCCGGATTGCGAGTCGGTAGGGGTGGAAGTTTTTCAGGTCAAGCAGGTCCCGGGCAGGTAGCGCTGCGTCGCAAGCCGCTCATTTAATTTCCTCATTGGCAACAAGGTGGAATCTTCTATAATGAGCGACTGCTTTTTTAATCAACATTTATCGCCATCCAGCCGGCGTCATCCAGGACGACGCCCCGATTGGGCCAACCTGGCCCAGCCTGGCTCGTCCACCCTAACGGAGACTCAATGCGCAACGAAACCAGCCATCTGGGCCAAATCATCCTTAATCACCAGGCCGAGCTGCTCGAAGGCTGGGTATCCACCCTCGTTGCCCGTACCGGGCGTCGTGAAGCCAGTGCGGAAAACGAACTCCGGCAACAGGCCAGCCGCTTTCTCGGCCTGGTCGCCAATGCAGTCAACAGCGCCGGCACCGACAGCATCGACGGCAGCGCCTGGCAGGAGGCACGCCAGCTGCTGAGCGAGATTTCCGCGGCGCGCGTGCGCCAGGGTTATGGCTCGATCGAAACCGCCAATTTCGTGTTTTCGCTGAAAGAGCCGCTGAACACCTATCTGGAAGCCGAACTGGCCGCAGACCCGGCCTTTCTGGTCAGGGAAGTCAAGCGCACCAATGCCCTGTTCGACATGCTGGGGCTGTTTACCGTGGAGACCTACCAGAAGTTGCGCGAGCAGGTCATCATGCGGCAACAGCAGGAACTGCTCGAGCTGTCGACGCCCGTCGTGCAGCTCTGGAAAGATGTGCTGGCCCTGCCCCTGATCGGCACGCTGGACAGCGCGCGGACCCAGGTCGTGATGGAAAGCCTGCTGCAAAAGATCGTCGATACCGGCGCGTCGATCGCCATCATCGACATCACCGGCGTCCCGACCGTCGACACGCTGGTGGCCCAGCACCTGCTGAAAACCGTCGCGGCGGCGCGCCTGATGGGCGCGGACTGCATCATCAGCGGCATCCGGCCGCAGATTGCACAGACCATCGTCCACCTCGGCGTCAACCTCGAGGACGTGATCACCAAGGCCACGCTGGCCGACGCTTTCCAGGTCGCTCTCAAGCGGACCGGCGCCACCATCGTGCAGAAAGATCATTGAGGCCGGCATGGACCGCATTCCTATTCTTAAAATGGGCAGTCTGCTGCTGGTGACGATACA
Organism: uncultured Noviherbaspirillum sp.; assembly: GCA_963522035.1. GTDB lineage: Bacteria > Pseudomonadota > Gammaproteobacteria > Burkholderiales > Burkholderiaceae_D > Noviherbaspirillum_A. The sequence continues at coordinate 57,632 of CAUQYP010000005.1, forward strand.
GGTCGACATGCATGACAGGCTGGCAATGACGCTGCAGGACGACCTGACCACGCGCATTGTGAAGGATCGTGCAAAGGGCGTGCTGATCGATATATCGGCGCTCGATCTGGTAGATTCGTTTATCGGACGTATGATTAACAACATTGCAGCAATGGCAAAAATTCTGGATGCCGATACCGTTCTGGTCGGCATGCAGCCGGCTGTCGCGATCACGCTGGTGGAACTCGGCCTGACGCTGGAAGGCGTGAAGACCGCGTTGAACGTCGACCGCGGCATGAAAATGCTGGGGCTGGGCGGCCTTTCTTGACCCCGGGCGCAGGGACCAGCCCGGCCGCCATTCCGCTGAAAAGGTGCAGTCTTGATTGGCAATGACATCGATATAAAGGTTGTTCCGCTGCGCGCCGATGAAGATGTCGTGCGCATGCGGCAGGCCGTGCGCGAATGCCTGGTGTCCGCCGGTTTTTCACTGATCGACCAGACCAAGATGATTACTGCCGCCAGCGAACTGGGACGCAACACGCTGCGTTACGGCGGCGGCGGCGAGGCGCACATACAGAAAGTGGCCGATGGCGGCCGCCGCGGCGTGACCCTGAGTTTCGTCGACCAGGGCCCGGGCATTGCCGACGTCGAACTGGCGCTGACCGATGGCTACACGACCGGCAACGGCATGGGCCTGGGCCTCTCCGGCGCGCGCCGGCTGGCCGACGAGTTCGAGCTGACCACGGCGCCCGGCGCGGGCACCACGGTGCGCATCTCGAAATGGAAGTTGTTTTGACTTCGCTGCCGCCCCAGACCATCCATCACGTCGGTGAAAGCAGCGCCATTTCAGCGGTGCGCCGCGCAGGCAGCTACCTGGCGACGGCGCTGGGCATGGACGAAACCGTTGCGGGCCGGGTGGCGCTGGTCATTACCGAAGCAGCGACCAACATCCTCAAGCATGCCGGCAGCGGCGACATCCTGCTGCGCGGCCTGGCTGCCGGCGACGCGCGCGGCATCGAGGTTCTGGCGATCGACAAGGGACCGGGTTTCAGCAACCTCGAGCAGGCGATGCGCGACGGCATGTCGACTACCGGCAGCTACGGCGTCGGCATGGGCGCGATGCAGCGGCTGGCCGACGAGTTCGACCTGCATGCCGACGCCACCCACGGCAGCGCGCTGCGGATGGCGGTATGGACGCCGGACCCGGTGCCAGCACAGCCTGAATGGGCTGTCGGCGCAGTCTGCCTGCCGCTTCCCAGCGAAGAGGAATGCGGCGACGCCTGGCACTGCGCCTGCAAGGACGGCCAACTGTTGCTGATGGTGGCCGACGGCCTCGGCCACGGGCCGGAAGCGGCACGCGCTTCCAATGCCGCCGTGGCAATGGTACGGCCGGACAACACCTTCGTGCCTGCTGCGATGCTGCAGTTGGCGCATGGCGCGCTGAACGGCACCCGCGGCGCGGCGGCGGCAGTCGCCTGCCTGGACGGCGCCGCCAACACCTTGTTCTTTGCCGGCATCGGCAACATCAGCGTGTCGCTGCATGGCGGCGACAATTCGCGCCACCTGGTTTCGCACAATGGCATCGTCGGCAGCAATATGCGCAAGGTGCAGGAGTTCACCATGCCGTTGACCGATGACGCCATCCTGATCATGCATAGCGACGGCATCGGCACGCGCTGGGACCTGGAGCGCTACCCTGGCCTGTCGCAGCGCCACCCGGCGCTGATTGCGGCGGTGCTGTACCGCGACCATGTCCGCGGCCGCGACGACGCCAGCATCGTGGTCGCGCAGCGCCAGTATGGAGGCAGCCGATGACGCTGCGCATACTGAGCGTGAGCATACGCGCCGAGCTCGACGTGGTCGCCTGCCGCCAGCGGGCGCGGCAGATCGCCGCGCTGTGCGGCTTCGGCCTGCAGGACCAGGCGCGCATCGCGACCGCGGCGTCGGAAGTCGCCCGCAATGTGTACAACTATGCAGCGCCAGGGCGCGCCGAATTCCTGATCGAGGGCGAGACCGTGCCGCAGGTGCTGACCATCCGCATCGAGGACCAGGGGCCGGGCATTGCCGATCTCGACCGCATCCTGGCTGGCCAGTACAAGTCGCAGACCGGCATGGGCGTGGGCCTGGTCGGCGCCCAGCGCCTGATGGACCGCTTCACGATCGACACCCGGCCTGGCGTGGGCACCGTCGTCGAACTGCGCAGGCTGCTCCCGGCGCAGGCGCCGCTGCTCACGCCAGCGCTGGTCGGCGACATCGGCGCCCGCCTGGCGGCGCTGCCGAGCGATGCGACGCTGACCGAAGTCCAGCAGCAGAACCGCGAACTGCTCAACACCCTGGCCGAGCTCAAGGCGCGCCAGGAAGAACTGCTGCAGCTTACCCGCGAGCTTGAAGACACCAACCGCGGCGTGGTGGCGCTCTATGCCGAGCTCGATGAAAAGGCCGGCCACTTGCGCCGCGCCGATGAAATGAAGTCGCGCTTCCTGTCCAACATGAGCCATGAATTCCGCACGCCGCTCAGCTCCATCCGCGCGCTGTCCAAGCTGCTGCTGGACCGGGTCGACGGCGAACTCACGGTGGAACAGGAAAAGCAGGTCAACTTCATCCTGCGCGGCGCGGAAGACCTGTCCGAACTGGTAAACGACCTGCTCGACCTGGCCAAGATCGAGGCCGGCAAGATCGACATACGGCCAGGCCGCTTTGCTGTTGCAGACCTGTTTTCCGCCCTGCGCGGCATGCTCAGGCCGCTGCTGGTCAGCGAATCGGTTCGACTCGAGTTCGACGAGGCGGGCGACTTGCCGGACCTGTACACCGATGAGGCCAAGGTATCGCAGATCCTGCGCAATTTCATTTCCAACGCGCTGAAATTTACCGATGCCGGGGAAGTCCGGGTCAGCGCGGCATGCCTGCCCGAAGAGGCGGCAGTGCGGATCTCGGTGCGCGACACCGGCGTCGGCATTCCGGAAGCCAGCCAGCAGCTGGTGTTCGAGGAATTCACGCAGATTGAAAACCGCTTGCAGAAGCGCGTCAAGGGCACCGGCCTGGGCCTGCCGCTGTGCCGCAAGCTGGCCAGCCTGCTGGGCGGCCGTGTCGAATTGCAAAGCACGCTGGGCGTAGGCTCGACCTTTTCCGTGGTGTTGCCGGTGCGCTGCGCCATGCAGCAGCCGCGCAGCGAAGCGCCTGCCGGGGCTGTGGCCGTGCCAGGCGCGGCAGACCATCGGCAGCCGGTGCTGGTGGTCGAAGACGAGGAATCGACCCGCCTGCTGTATGAGCGCTTCCTGTTCGGCTCGGCATTCCGGCCGGTCTTTGCGGTCAGCGTACGCGAGGCAGACGAGCAGTGGCTGGCCCAGCCGCCCGTGGCCGTCCTGCTGGACGTGTCCCTGAAAGGCCAGGATTCCTGGCGCTGGCTGACCGACATCAAGAACGACCCGCGCCGGGCAAGCGTGCCGGTGGTGCTGGCTACCGAGACCGACGACAAGCGCAAGGGCCTGGCGCTTGGCGCGGATGCTTACTACATCAAGCCGCTTTCCCGCCTGGAACTGCTGTCGACACTGGATTTCCTCACCAGTGGCAAGCCCAGCGCGGATGCCGGGCAACCTACGGAGAACCCCTCGTGAGGCAGTTGCAGCCATGAACGCAAGCACGCAAGATTCGCTGGTGCTGAATGTCGATGACAACGACGGCGCCCGCTATGCCAAATCGCGCATCCTGACGCGCGCAGGATTGCGGGTCATCGAAGCGGCAAGCGGGGGCGAGGCGCTGCAGATGGCGCGGGAAAACCAGCCTGACCTGGTGCTGCTGGACATGAAGCTGCCGGACATCCACGGCATGGAAGTATGCCGCATGCTCAAGCAGGATCCCGGCACCAGTTCGGTCCTGGTGCTGCAGACGTCGGCCTCCTACCTGAGCAGCGCCGACAAGATCCGCGCGCTGGACGGCGGCGCCGACAATTACCTGTTCGAGCCGATCGAACCGGAAGAACTGGTGGCCAATGTCAGGGCACTGCTGCGGCTGGGCCGGGTCGAGCGCCAGCTGCGCGAGAGCGACCGCCAGAAAGACGAGTTCCTGGCAACGCTGGCGCATGAGCTGCGCAATCCGCTGGGCCCGATACGCAACGCGGTGGAACTCCTGCGCCAGCTGGGCAACGATGCACCCGAACAGCAGGAGCAGGCGCGCCACACCATCGTGCGCCAGACCAATCACCTGGTGCGCCTGGTGGACGACCTGCTGGACGTTTCCCGCATCAACCAGGGCAAGATCACGCTGCGGCGCGAGCCGGCCGAGCTGTCCGCCTTCGTCGGCGCCGCGCTCGAAACCGTGCAGCCCATCATGCAGGCACGCCAGCATGCGTTAAGCGTCAGCCTGCCGCCGCAGGTGGTGACGCTCTTCGGCGACAATGTGCGCCTGGCGCAGATCGTCGGCAACCTGCTGCACAATGCCGCCAAGTTCACGCCGGTCGGCGGCCAGATCGCGCTGGATGCGACGCTGGACGGCAGCACGCTGGTGCTGCGCATCAGCGACAACGGCATCGGCGTCCCGGCCACCAGCGTCGGCAAGATCTTTGAACTGTTCGCCCAGGCCCAGCACGTGCCGGACCGGGTCCAGGACGGGCTGGGCATCGGCCTGTCGCTGGTGCGCAAGCTCGTCGAGCTGCATGGCGGCACGGTGTCGGTCAGCAGCGAAGGAGAAGGCCTGGGCAGCACCTTCGAAGTGCGCCTGCCGGTCATGCAGGCCGGCCGTCTCGCGCAGCCGGTGAAGGAAATCCCGGCCAAAGCCGACGCCACGGCCGGTTACCGCATTTTAGTGGTCGACGACAGCGTCGATTCGGCGAGCATGCTGTGTGCGCTGCTGGAAATCAGCGGCCACTTGGTCGCCACCAGCAATACCGGCAGCGACGCGATTGCCTCTGCAACGCAATTCCATCCGGAAATCGTTTTCCTGGATATCGGCTTGCCCGACATGACCGGCTATGAAGTCGCGGCAAGGATGCGCCGGCTGCCCGGCATGCAAGGGGTCAAGCTGGTCGCACTGACCGGCTACGGGCAGGAAAAAGACAAGCAGGACGCCAGGAACGCCGGTTTCGACCATCACCTGGTCAAGCCGATCAATTTCGATGCGCTGACGGCGTTGACGACGCGGGCGTGAAACTTGGGTACACAGGTGGCGCAGCCTGGGTGCAGCGATTTTTGAACCCTGTCCCCATCCCGGCCCCGCGCGGCAAACACCCCTCCCCCGCATGGTATGCTTGCCCCTCGACACGCGTGCGGCCAGCCAGCCAATAGCAAACTTCCCGCCGCACTAGTAGAAACCAACACAAAAGCGACGGTAAACCGTGGGACTCTTCGGGCTTTTCGGAAAAAAAGATGCGCACCTCCCGTCTGGCGACAAGCAGGCGCCGCGTTCCCGCGCGCCCGCAGGCACGGCGCCCGACACCGAACAGCAACGCCAGCGCACCGACCGCGCCACCGACACTGCCAGGAAGATCGACGCCATCGAGTCCGAGATGTCGTCTGAATTCGTCCCCACCCACCTGCTTACAGCCAACAGCCAGGCTGCTCCCGACACCAGCCAGCCCCAAGCCGCCCTGCCCGACCTGGCCAATTCCACCGACATGCTGCTCGGCGTCGACCTGCGCGGCCCCGGCCTTGAACTGAATGCATCGCAGGCCGCGCCGGTGCTGGAGGAAGCCGCCATCCTGTTCGCCAACGAGCAGGATGCGGTGGCAGAGCAGATGCTGCGGATGGCGATTGCCGACAACGCCGAGGCGGGCACGGACGCCTGGCTGATGCTGTTCGACCTGTACCAGGCAACCGCCCGGCAAACCGAATTCGAACATCTTTCTATCGATTACGCCCAACGTTTCGAAACCTCGCCGCCCGCATGGCGCAAGTCTGTAACCGCGCTGCCTGGCGGGCGCACGCTGCCGTCGGTGGCCTTTGCCGGCAAGCTCGACGCCGGCATCATCAAGCTGGTGGAGCGGGTGCAGAAGATCGCCGACGAGCACCAGGCGCTGCGCCTCGAATTTGGGCGCGTGACCGAGGTTGCGCCGGTAGGCTGCGGCCTCCTGCTGCGCATGCTGAAGAAACTGCAGAACCATGATGTGTCGGTGACCGGCGCCAACGAACTCGCGGCCCGCATCCGTGCCATTATCGAACTTGGCCGCCGCGACGAGACCGAGGCGCCATGGCTGCTGCTGCTGGAAATACTGCGACTGCAGAACCGCGAACATGACTTCGAGGAAACCAGCATCGATTACTGCATCACCTTCGAAGTGTCGCCGCCGCCTTTCGTGCCACCGGTGCATCGCAGCGGCCAGCAGCAGGAAGAGCCGGAAGATGGCGCCGGCGGCAGTGTGTTCCTGATGCCGGTCGTTGTCGACAATCGCACAGACCAGTTGCTGGCAGCTATCAACAGCCATGCTTCGCTGCATGATCCGTTGGTCCTGGATTGCTCACGTCTGGAACGCGTCGACTTCAGCGCTGCCGGTCAGCTGATGATGGGACTGGCGCCACTCGCCCGTAACGGCAAGGCCATTGAAATGCATGACGCAAGCCGGCTGGTCATTGCCCTGTTCTCGATGATCGGCCTGACCGACATTGCACGCGTCCTGCCGCGCCGCTATTGAGCGTGCGTTGACCGCCTTGTAATTGATCTGGCTGGCCCCATTTTTCTTGTTCGGACCGGCGCCGCCAGTGGTTGCGATGCCGCCGGCCGATTCAATTCAGGGGCAACGCATGGAACAATTTCACGGAACCACCATCCTGTCCGTGCGCCGCGGCAATATCGTGGCGCTGGGCGGCGATGGCCAGGTAACGCTGGGCAATATCGTCGTCAAGGGCACGGCGCGCAAGGTGCGCAAGCTGCACCAGGGCAAGGTGCTGGCAGGATTTGCCGGCGGCACCGCCGACGCGTTCACGCTGCTGGAGCGGTTCGAAGCCAAGCTCGACAAGCACCAGGGCAACCTGATGCGCTCATCGGTCGAACTGGCCAAGGACTGGCGCACTGACCGCATGCTGCGCCGGCTCGAAGCCATGCTGCTGGTTGCTGACCGCGAGTCCACGCTCATCATCACCGGCAACGGCGACGTGCTCGAGCCGAACGATGGCATCGGCGCCATTGGTTCAGGCGGCGTCTATGCGCAGTCGGCCGCCAAGGCGCTGCAGGAAAACACCGACCTGTCGCCGGAAGAGATCGTCAAGCGTTCGCTGACCATCGCCGGCGAGCTGTGCATCTACACCAATCTTTCGCACATCATCGAGACGCTGGAATAAGCGTTCATCAGCATTCGCCTTGCAGCACACAATGGGATACAACATGAACATGACGCCTCCGGAGATCGTCTCCGAACTCGACAAGCACGTGGTCGGCCAGGGCCGCGCCAAGCGCGCAGTCGCCATTGCGCTGCGCAACCGCTGGCGCCGCCAGCAGGTAGCCGAGCCGCTGCGCCACGAAATCACGCCGAAGAACATCCTGATGATCGGGCCAACCGGCGTGGGCAAGACCGAGATTGCGCGTCGCCTGGCCAAGCTGGCCGATGCGCCCTTCATCAAGGTCGAAGCCACCAAGTTCACCGAAGTCGGTTATGTCGGCCGTGACGTCGACACCATCATCCGCGACCTGATCGACATCGGCATCAAGCAGACCCGCGAGCATGAAAAACGCAAGATGATGACGCGTGCCGAAGAAGCGGCCGAAGACCGGGTGCTCGACATCCTGCTGCCGCCGGCGCGCGACTTCGGCTTCAATAACGGTGCCAGCGCCGAGAATAGCAGCGACAACAGCACGCGCCAGACTTTCCGCAAGCGTTTGCGGGAAGGCTCGCTGAACGACCGCGAGATCGAGATCGAGCTGGCCGAAGCCGCGCCGCAGATGGAAATCATGGCGCCGCCCGGCATGGAGGAAATGACCGAGCAGATCAAGTCCATGTTTTCCGGCATGGGTGCGAGCCGCAAGAAGTCGCGCAAGGTGAAGATCAGCGAGGCGATGAAGCTGCTGACAGAAGAGGAAGCGGGCAAGCTGGTCAACGAGGATGAACTGAAGCAGAAGGCGATTGCCAACGTGGAGCAGAACGGCATCGTGTTCCTCGACGAGATCGACAAGATCGCGTCGCGTTCGGAGTCCGGCGGCGCCGACGTCTCCCGCGCCGGCGTGCAGCGCGATCTGCTGCCGCTGGTCGAGGGTACGACGGTCAACACCAAGTACGGCATGGTCAAGACCGACCACATCCTGTTCATCGCGTCGGGCGCGTTCCACCTGTCGCGGCCGTCGGACCTGATCCCGGAGCTGCAGGGCCGCTTTCCGATCCGGGTCGAACTGGACTCGCTGTCGATCGCCGACTTCGAGCGCATCCTGACCGGCACCGACGCCTGCCTGACGCGGCAGTACGAAGCGCTGCTGGGAACCGAGGACGTCAGGGTCGACTTCCGCGACGATGGTATCCGCCGGCTTGCCGAGATCGCTTATTCGGTCAACGAGAAAACCGAGAACATCGGCGCGCGCCGGCTGTACACGGTGATGGAAAAGCTGCTGGAGGAGCTGTCGTACTCGGCCAGCGACACGCAGGAAAAAACCCTGGTGATCGATGCTGCGTATGTGGATGAGCGGCTGGGCGAGCTGGCGGTGAACGAGGATTTGTCGCGTTACGTTCTGTAGGCGCTGATCGCTTGTAATCGTAGGGGGTTTCCATACGGGAAGCGCATTGCCGCCTACGCTTTTGTCAACATGACGATAGGTTCAACGGCGTTGGTTAGCTCCGCGCAGCGACAGTTGCGTTTGACGTCCCGCGCAGCGACAGTTGCCGTTGCCGTTGCCGTTGCCGTTGCTTTTGACGCTGCCTTTGACGTGGATCCCCGTCGATGGCGACACGTCGCTGGTGCCGAAATCGGA
>CAUQYP010000006.1:0-61754 GCA_963522035.1 uncultured Noviherbaspirillum sp.
TGCCTGCTCATTATTCAAAAGTAGCAGTCTACCGGACGGCGAGGACCTTCTCGCTTAATGCGACACAACCTCGTATAATTCCATGTCGGGCAAACGGCATGCGGCTCAATATGCAAGGCGCGCATTTCTTCGTTTGAGACACGTTCACCAAGTTCATTGCCGCCGCGTTTAAGGATTGCCTTTACCCGTAACCCCGTGCGCGTTACCGTCCCTTCGATGTATTTCATCATCGTTTCGAACGTTCGCAATGGAATGCCCGCCCAATTCATGCTGATGTGGCTGAACAAACGATGCTCGATCGGATTCCATTTCGAGCAGCCCGGTGGGTAGTGACATACCGTAATCGGCAATACGGCAAGGTCACTGAGTTCTTGCAACTGCGCTTTCCATACACGCGACCGATAGCTATTGGAGCCACCAGCATCGGCCAGGATCAATAGGCGATGCGCATTGCCATAGCGTTTCATACCAATCCTAAGTTATGTCTTCTCGAGCGTAGGCGTTAAGCAAGCCCAGGTACGCGAACACAGTGAACGAATGGCGCCGGGAATGTGTGTGAATTTATTCCAAGCGTCGCAGCAGGCATCAACGATCTGCTCGTAATTGTCGTAGCACCGATTGGCCAGGCTACGATCGCGCAATTGCTGCCAGACTTGCTCTGCCGGATTCAACTCCGGCGATCCAGCTGGCAGCATTAATAACGACAGGTTGGGCAATTGCGGCAGCTTCAAGGTCGTATGCCACCCGGCCTGGTCAAGTATTAGCAAAGCATGCCGGCCCGGCGGCACAGCCTGGCTGATTGCTTCCAGGTGAAGCGCCATGGTCTGGGTATTTGCAAAAGGCAGCACGAGGCCCACTGCCGTATCGCACTGCGGGCACACGGCCCCAAAGATGTAAGCAGACTCCGATTGCTGCTGCCGCACCACGCGGGGCCGTGTGCCCTTGCGTGCCCAAAGACGGGTCTGGGTGCCACGCTGGCCGATCCGCATTTCGTCCTGAAACCAGATATCGACTTGCTCGATATGAACCTCAGATGGAAGAACGGCTTGCACTTCCTGCGCGAGGTTTTTTTTTAAATTCCGCCTGCTTGGCTGGGTTGGCGCTAGGGCTTACCGACCGGGCTGATATCCAGACCATGTCGAGCCGCTTGAGCAATTCATAAACGCCATTGAGGGTATAGACCACACCAAACTGCTCGTCCAGCAACTGTCGAATATCCTCGCCGCGCACACGGCCGCCACCTCGCCTGTCCTGCAACTGCTCGACTGCCCGGCGAAAGGCTTCTTCCTGCGTCTTGGGAAGTCGCTGTGGACTCCAGTAATGGGGAATCCCTGCTACACGGTCCAGACCTTCATCGACAAACCATTTCAGCCATTGGGTGACTGCACGAGACGTCACGCGCAAGGCAAGCGCGGTTTCAGAGGCGCTCTTGCCGTCCTTGATATGGGCCAGTGCCATGTAGCGCAGGCGTCGTCGCCCACTCGGTTCTTGACGCGCTAACAGATCAAAATTGTATTTCTGCAATTGCAGCAAGACTTCCTGGGTCAACATGTCCGCCTCCTGTCGACAACGCCGTTTTACTCAGACCTTCAGCCAAGCCATGCGTTCGTTAAACTTGGGATTGGTATCAGCCCCTCGAAGAACCACCAGTCGCCAATCGCCTCTACGGCAAAGCGTGGCGTGTCAAAGCAATCGCCAACACAGACAAATCCCTGATTGGCACTGACTTCATAGACACCATAAGGGATCGCCTGACCAATTGCATCCTGCGGCCAGTCATGCACCAACACTGGTTCGGCTATCTTGCGCCAGGTTCTCCCCGCGTTTTTGAAGTCGCCAATCAGCTCTTTTTTTTCGTGTCGACACTGATGATGGGATCGCCTGTCTTGCCAAAGTCTTCGCGCTGCTCATTGATATGGTCGAACTGCTCATGGCGCTGGGCCGCAGAAGCACCCCGGACTTCGGTACGCCGCGCATTGACCTTTGGGGAATACTTCAGCTTTCGCAGCAGCTTCGAGACGGTCGGACGGCTAACGGCGTGCCCCTGCTTTTCCAGTGCGGCGCTCAGGTGACGCAATGAACTGCGTTTGGCCTTGGGACGTCGCCCCATGGGATCGCCTGCCGTTTCCAAAGCCAGTACCGTTTCCAAAGCATCTTCCAACTCGAGATCACGCACTTCCGCCGCAGGCCGACCTCCGCCTGGTGCTCGCATGTGCAATTCAGGACTGCCGACCAGATCTGCCTCGAGCTCATGACGTCCACGCAAAATGGTGGTCGGGCTCATGCCGGTGATTTGCATCAGCAAATGCTTGCCACCATGGCCAAGACGCATCGCTTCCAGTGCGACGAACCAGCGCCGCTGCGGCTCATTAAGCCGGCTGAGAAAGACATTTATGTGATGATGAAAGGCTTGCTCCGGATGCAGCTCGGGTAATTGGCAAAGCGGGCATTCGCAACGATGTACAGGCGAATAAGTCATGGCGGTCTCCTTCGCGAAACCATTGACATGAATTCTATTCTCCGCCGATCACCGTAAAATCGCTATCTTGTTTTTTAACAAGTCCTAGGCGGCTGGTGCGCTCGACCAGCACGCCGACCGAGGAATTGTTGCCAGCGCCCTTGATGAAGTCACCTTCCCAGTGGCCAGGCATGACGGCAGTTCTCGACCTCCGGCGGACGCACGTGGATGCTGACCATCTCCGGAATCTGGCCACGGCAGTCGGTGCCGCGGCTGCGTGGCAGACGCGTATTGCGACCGTAACGCAGGCAGACAATGAGTTCACGGCGCAGTTCACCTCTGGCATGGGCATAGAAAGCGGCATAGATAGTTTCGTGAGACACCTGGAACTCGCGTTGAAGAGGAAAGACGCGCCTGAGGGTAGCCGATATCTGATGCGGCGACCACTTCCAGCCCAGCATGGGTTTCATTACGCCCCAGCACACATTTTGTGCGTGGAGTTTGTCGCTGCCATATGTATGGCGGCGACAGGCTGCAGCACGCAGTTGCGCGTGGTGAGACCCATAGTCTTGCGAAGCAGTGGTATTACGTACCAGCTCGCGAGCAATCGCGGATGTCGCTCTTTCGAGTGTGCGGGCAATGGCCCGCACGCCGGTGGTCGGTTAGATTTTTACTGGATGCAAACCGCACTTGTGGAAAATGTAACATGGCCAAGCAAGTGCTGCCAGTCAAGCCGTGGAATGCCGGCATTTCATTCCAAAACGTCATGAATTGCCCGCTCGGCCGGATCAACAGATAGATCCAATTCAAGAAGCGAAGGCGGTGGTAGACTAATTCATCCTTGATAGAAGCAGTGACGTTTACGGTAAGGCTCCTCGCATGCTTGGCAAGCTAGTCGGCGCCCGAGGGAGTGGATCACACTAACGAGAGAGGTTTCAAGAAGATGGGGAACTACCCGAAGAGCCCAGTCATGGGACAAATGATGAGCGAACCTTTGCTCATCTCGAGCATCATCAAGCATGCCGAACGCTACTATGGCGCCAACGAAATCGTATCCCGCCGCGTCGAAGGTGACATCCATCGCTATACTTATCGTGACTGCCACAAGCGCGCGCGCCGGATGGCCAATGCGCTCGGCGGCCTTGGCGTGAGGATCGGCGACCGCGTGGCCACGCTGGCCTGGAACGGCTACCGCCACCTCGAGTTGTACTACGCGATTTCCGGCTCTGGTGCGGTGATGCATACCGTCAACCCTCGCCTTCACCCGGAACAGATCGCCTACATCGCGAACCACGCCGAAGACCAGTACCTGTTCTTCGACCTTAATTTTTTGCCGCTGGTGGAAGCGTTTGCCATCCACTGCAAGACGGTCAAGGGATATGTGATGATGTGCGAGCGCGATCGCATGCCGGCCGAGAGCAAGATCGCCAACCTGCTGTGCTACGAGGATCTGATCGAGGCCAGCTCGGATAATTACGAGTGGCCGATATTCGACGAAAACTCCGCTTCCAGCTTGTGCTACACCTCGGGCACGACCGGCAATCCCAAGGGCGCTCTGTACTCCCACCGATCTACCGTGCTGCATTCCTATGCCTCAGCCATGCCGGATGCCCTGAACGTCTCCGCGCGCGACGTCGTGCTGCCGGTGGTGCCGATGTTTCACGTCAATGCCTGGGGGCTGCCATACTCGGTGCCGCTGACCGGCGCGAAGATGGTCTTTCCGGGACCCGCGCTGGATGGAAAATCGCTGTTCGAGCTGTTCGAGCAGGAGCAGGTAACCTTCTCCGCGGGCGTGCCGACGGTCTGGCTCGGGCTGCTAACCTACGTTGTCCAGAACAACCTCAAGTTCTCGTCTTTCAGGCGTACCGTGATCGGTGGATCGGCCTGCCCGCCGGCGATGATGAAGACGTTCCGCGACCAGTACAACGTCGAGGTGGTGCATGCCTGGGGCATGACCGAAATGTCCCCGCTGGGGACGGCCTGCACGCTGCAGGCGCATCACCTGAAACTGCCGCCGGAAAAGCAGCAGATCATCTTGGAGAAGCAGGGGCATGCGATTTTCGGCGTCGACATGAAGATTGTCGGGGACGACGGCGAGGAACTCCCCTGGGACGGCAAGACCTACGGTAACCTGCTGGTCAAGGGGCCGTGGATTATTAGCAGCTATTTCAAGAACGAGGGCGGGGATGTGCTGGAGGACGGCTGGTTCCCGACCGGCGACGTGGCCACCATCGACGCCGACGGCTACATGCAGATCACCGACCGTAGCAAGGACGTGATCAAGTCCGGTGGCGAGTGGATCGGCACCATTGACCTCGAGAACATCGCCATGGACCATCCGGCAGTACAGCAGGCCGCCTGCATAGGTGTCTTTCATCCAAAGTGGGACGAGCGTCCGCTGCTGGTAGTGGTGAAAAAGCCGGACGCGGAAGTGACGAAGGAAGAGCTGATCAGGTTCTACGACGGCAAGATCGCAAAATGGTGGACGCCGGACGACGTGACCTTTGTCGATGCACTCCCGATCGGCGCCACCGGCAAGGTCTTGAAAAACCGCATACGCGAGCAGTTCAAGGAGTACAAATTGCCTGCCGCCTGAGCCACAGGCCGACGGTGCAGCACCCTGGCCATACACAAACGGATTGGAGAACGAATGGAGCATTTCAGCGACTACCAAGATGTGGCCCACTTGAGGACGCTGCAAGGCGTCCTGCCGCGACTGGCTGTCGACTTTTGGACACCGAAGGCGAACGACGGCGGAAATGACGACGTCGGAGCACAATTGTCAACAGGGTGGGGTGGCGACAATACGACACAGAACGGCAACGGTGCCGCATTCAGCCAGTGGGGAATCACGCCGCAGATGATGTCATATTATTTCAGGGGTGAGATGTCGACCGCGTTGTTGGGCATGCGCTCCCCGAGCCCGTTGATTACCGTGCCGGACGGCGTGACGGGATTGTGCACCCGAAATGGCCACGGCAACCTTGCCGCGGCCCTTACGCAGATTCCGTTGGTGGCATCGACACTATCCGACGATCCTCTAGAAGCGGTGGCGAAAACCCTTGGCGACATGCCGGGATTTTCCAGCTTTACACCGCAAGGACAAGGCGCTGGCGGAAATCGCCGTCCACCGTGCCGAAGCGATCGGTACAAGAAATCGCAGCAAGTCTTGTTCGCGACCGCTCCCGGTTTCCAATAATTAACCGGTTCGTGTATGCACGTCATGTCCAACCAAATGACCCTATTGCTGGCGCCGCGTCGCCGGCTGCTTATATTTTTCTATGACTGACCCTTCGCTTTACAACACCGATACTGTCCTCGATGTTCTCCGCGTTGAAAACCTTGACAAGGACCGATTCATCGGGAAAAGCCACTTCATGGGGAGCCCACGCGTTTTTGGCGGCCAAGTACTTGGACAATCCTTGTACGCCGCTTCGACCACTGTGGACGGCCGCCCTCCGCACTCTATGCATGCGATGTTCCTTCTGCCCGGCGACCTACATCTACCTATTGAGTATCTGGTCGAGCGGGTGCGTGACGGGGGCGCATTCAGCACTCGGCGCGTTGTAGCGACTCAGGAGGGCCGTCGTCTATTCGTGATGTCGGCATCCTTCCAAGCTCCCGAAGATGGCCTTTCTCATCAGAAGTCCAGTGGTGAAAACCGAGATCCAGATACTATGCCAAGCTCGCTGGAAAGCTGGAAGCAGCGGGGGGAAGCGCAGGACATATCCTTCTATCCAGTGCCTGTCGATTTTCGTGGATATCCTGATGGAGACATGTTCAATGCCGGCATTAGCGTGCCGTACAAGCGGGTATGGATGCGAGCGCCACGCAAGATTGATGATGATTATAAAATTCACCAAGCACTGTTTGCGTATGTGTCGGACTATGGCTTACTCAGCACCTCCTTGCAGCCACACGGCTATAAGGTTGGTCACCCGCGGCTACAGATTGCTAGCCTGGATCACTCGATCTGGTTCCATCGGCCCTTCCGCATGGACGACTGGCTGCTATTTGTGATGGATAGCCCAAATGCATCAGGCGGGCGTGGGCTTACCCTAGGCCACGTCTATAATCGGCTCGGGGAGATGGTAGCAACCATGGCTCAGGAAGGAATGATCCGGGTACGTCAGAGACGTTAGCAATATCTTTTCCAACTCCGACCCGTTGCAGAGGTACTTACACAGGTCCAAGGTGCGTAAACAGCGGAAGTCTTGGTAGACGCGGTGGCCTGGCGCCGAATTCCTATTAGATGCAACGCGCGATAGCAGTCGATGTCGGCGTGAATGAGGAAACAATCGCCATGTTCGAGCACAATCTGTCGTGCCATCTCTTCAAGTTGCGGAACCGGATGAGCCAGCCATAGCGTTCAGCGGCTCACACAGCTATATAACGTCACAAGAATTACAACAACAACGATAGAAAGAAGAGCTTTCATAAAATTTCCTCTAATGAGACTGATTGCTTAGCTTAGCTCATGCTTGATGCTATACCCCGACTAAAGTCAATTCATCAGACAATTGTTGGACCTCAGACTTGAAACCGACGCTAATATGACAAGCCTGCTAACCGCCGCCAAAGAGGCGTCCGCCAACCGATGCCGTAAGATTTCATAACGTCTTGGCAGAAAGCGTTATAGCCGCAAATAATAATTGGCGGGAGGATACCTAACACTACCCTGCCATGTGAAAGCGTATGATTTCTGAATATGCCTGTCCGGAGGGGATATTCGTGGATACCGTGCTTCCTGTTGACGCCGATTGGAATGTTGATTTTCATGCATGGCTTGAACCATTCCTGGCGGCTTTTAAGCGTTCCGAACAACGTTACTGGGCACCCTATCCTTGCAAGGACTTATAGGCCCAGGGGCCCGCAAGAGTGTCGAGCCAATGGCCGAACGTGTGTGCCCAGGGGAGACGCAGCAACTTCACCACTTTGTATCGACCTCGCCTTGGTCCACCGCCCCTTTGGAACAGGTGCTGCGTAAGACGGCTGACGCCCTGGTAGGCGGCAAGGACGCCGTGCTGATTGTGGACGACACGGCGCTGCCCAAGCAGGGCAAGCACTCGGTCGGCGTCAAGCGCCAGCACTGCGGGTGCTCGGCAAGCAAGCGAACTCCCAGGTGCTCGTCTCGCTCACTTTGTCGCAAAAGGAGGTGCCGGTAACGATTGCCTTGCGGCTGCACTTGCCCAAAGATTGGGCGCAAGACAAGGCGCGTCGTGAAGAAGCGAAGGTACCCGAGTCGATCTCGTTTGAAACCAAAGGCGACATTGCACTGGCGCAGATTGATATTGCCTTGGCGGACGGTGTGCGCTTTTGGACGGTCCTGGCCGATGCTGGCTATGGCAGTTCGGCGGAGTTTCGTGCCGGGCTTACGCAGCGAGGGCTACGTTGGGCAGTGGGCGTGCAGCCTACACAGAAGGTCTATCCGGCTGATGTGGAACTCAGTGTACAGACCAATCCCGGGGCCGGGAGACCTGCCAAATATCCGCAACCTTCGACACCAAGCGTGACGGTGGTGCAGATGATTGACATGTTGGGTCCGAAGGCACTGCGGCGCTGTTCGTGGCGCAGCGGCACCAAAGGCATGCTCAGTGCGCACCTTGCGGCCGTGCGGGTACGCGTTGCTGATGGCACCTTGGTATCGCATAGGCAGCATCTTCCTGGGCAGGCCGCATGGCTGGTGTGGGAAGCGCGCTCCAGCGGCGAGCGCAAGTATTACTTCACCAACGACCCGCCCAACACGCCGCGCAGGACCCTGGTTCGCGCGATAAAGGCCCGATGGGCATGCGAGCAGGCGCATCAGCAACTCAAGGATGAACTTGGCCTGGACCATTACGAAGGTAGATCCTGGCTGGGAATACAGGTGCTTACTTTGTGGGTAAATGAAAGCCTCAAACCACGCTCAAGGTTAAAATACTAAAGGCTACCTCCTCTGACGGACCATCCGATTTTCCGGATCGACGAGATGTTTCACTGAAGCATGGTGAAAGCGCTCAAAGCTCAAATCACTGATCGTCGTTAGTTCGGCGCTCAGCCCTGTCCTGCTCGCACAAGCTGACTTCAGGTTTAATACGGCCTTGGCCCAAGGCTTACAGAAATACGGACGAAGGACGCTTACCTCGCCGAATTTGTCCACCACTAGCCGGGCTACTCTGCGTGTAAGCCGCCTCCCAGAGTCCGGTAAATATCCACCGTATTGGTCAGCCGCAGCAGCCTGGTCTGCACCAGATTTTGCTCGGCGGTGAATAGTTCACGCTGCGCATCGAGTACATCCAGAGAACTGGACACGCCGGCGCGGAAGCGCTGGTCGGCCAGGTTCAGCCGGTCGGCCTGGGCTTCGCGTACCAGGCGCTGGGCTTCCACCTGCTCCTCCAGCGTGCCGCGCGCCACCAGTGCATCGGCGGCCTCGCGGAAGGCGCCTTGTATCGTGCGCTCGTAATCAGTTACGGCGAGGTCGCGGCGGACAACAGCCAAGTCGAGGTTGCCGCGGTTACGGCCGGCGTCGAAGATCGGCAGCACAAGTTGGGGCGAAAAGGACCAAGACATCGAACCGGAATCAAACAGGCCGGAGAGCGCGGTGCTGGCCGTGCCCAGTCCTGCGGTCAGCGAGATGCGCGGGAAGAAGGCCGCGCGCGCCGCGCCGATATTGGCATTGGCCGCCACCAGCCGCGACTCGGCGGCGCGGATGTCGGGCCGGTTGATCAACAGGTCCGATGGCAGGCCAGCCGGGATCGCCGTGACCACGTTCTGCGACGACAGGTCGGCACCTGCGGGTAGCTCGCCCAGCGGCCTGCCTACCAGCAGCGTCAGCGCATTGCGGGCCTGCGCCTGCTGCCGCTGCAACTGCAGCACAGAGACCCTTGCCGATTGCACCAGGGTTTCCTGCAGTCTCAAGTCGAGCGCGGAAGTCGCGCCGACCTCGAAGCGCTGTCTGGCCAGCTTGAAGCCTTCTTCGCGCGACTGCAACGTGCGCTGCGCCAGCACCAGTTGCTCGCCGGCGCCCAGTTCACTCAGGTATGCCTTCGCGGTCTCGGATACCAGGCTGATCTGCGCAGCGCGCTGCGCTTCCTCGGTGGCCAGGTACGCAGCCAGTGCCGCTTCATTGAGGCTGCGCACCCGCCCAAAGAAGTCGAGTTCGAACGACGCCAAGCTCAGGCCGACCTGATACACGCTGGAGGTGGCGGCGCGACCAAGAGGCGATACACCGGCCGGCGTGCGGCTGCGGCTGCCGCTGACGCCGGCGTTCAGGTTGGGCAGCAGGTCGGCCGACTGCACGTTGTACTGGGCGCGGGCTTCCTCAATCCGCAGCACGGCGGTGCGCAGGTCGCGGTTGTTTTCCAGCGCGGCGGCGATGAGCGACTGCAGGCGCGCATCAGTGAAGAATTCGCGCCAGCCGATATCGACGGCGGCGCGCGCTGGGACCAGGCCAGGCGCCGTTGCGGCATGCTGCGGAAAAACCGAAGACACCGGTAATTGCGGCCGCACCAGTTCCGGTGTCAGCGAGCAGCCGGCCAACACCGCCGCGGCGATGGCCGTAATGGCCAGGCGGGCAGGAGAGGTGATCATACTTGTTCCTCAGGAGTTTGGATGTGGTGGGCAGCGGCGAGCCGGCGTTGGCGCTCGCTTCCCTTGAACAGCTTGCGCACCACCACGAAAAATACCGGCACCAGGAAGACGGCAAGCACGGTGGCGGTGATCATGCCGCCCATCACGCCGGTGCCGATGGCGCGCTGGCTGGCGGAACCGGCGCCGGAGGCCAGCACCAGCGGCAAGACGCCGAGGATGAAGGCCAGCGAGGTCATGATGATAGGGCGGAAGCGCAGGTGCACCGCTTCCAGCGTGGCTTCGATCAGGCCCATGCCCTCGGCCTGCAGGTCTTTCGCAAACTCGATGATCAGGATCGCGTTCTTGGCCGACAGGCCAATGGTGGCGATCAGGCCGACCTTGAAGTAGACGTCGTTCGGCAGCTCGCGCATGGTTGCGCCCAGCAGCGCGCCCAGCAACCCCAGCGGCACCACCAGGATGACGGCCAGCGGGATCGTGGTGCTTTCATACAGGGCCGCCAGCACCAGGAACACCGCCAGCAGCGACAGCGCGAACAGCGCCGGCGCCTGCGAGCCGGACGTCTTCTCCTCCAGCGATTGGCCGGTCCATTCGAAGCCGAAGCCGGCCGGCAGCTGGCTTGCCAGGTTTTCCATCTCGGCCAGCGCCTCGCCGGTGCTGCGTCCGGGCGCGGCATTGCCGGAAATCCGCATGGCCGGATAGCCGTTGTAGCGGGTCAGCTGTACCGGTCCGGTGGTCCAGCTGGTGCTGGAGAAGGACGAGAACGGCACCATGTCGCCCGCGGTGTTGCGCGCATACAGGCGGCCGATGTCTTCCGGCTGCAGCCTGTCCTCGGCGTCGGCCTGGACGATCACGCGCTGCAGGCGGCCACCGTTCGGGAAGTCGTTGATGTAGGACGAACCGAAGGCTGTCGACAGCGTGGCGTTGACGTCGGCGAACGACACGCCCAGCGCATTGGCCTTGTCGCGGTCGACGTTGAGCTGCAGCTGCGGCGTGTCTTCCAGGCCTTCCGGACGCACGCCCGCGAGCACCGGGCTCTTTCCGGCCATGCCCAGCAGCTGGTTGCGCGCGGCCAGCAGCGCGTCATGGCCGAGGCCGGCGCGGTCCTGCAGGCGGAACGTGAAGCCGGTGGCGTTGCCCAACTCGGGGATGGGCGGCGGATTGACCGGGAAGATGATTGCGTCCTTGATCTGCGACAGCGCGCCGAACGCGCGGCCGACGATGGCGCCGACGCCCTGGTCGGCATCCTTGCGCTCATCCCATGGGATGAAGGGCGTAAAGGCTAGGCCGGCGTTCTGCCCGCTGCCTGAGAAGCTGAAGCCGCTCACCGCGACGATGTTGGCGACATTCTTCTCGTTCATGTAGTACTGCTCGACCTGCCGGATCACGTCCGCGGTGCGGTTGGCCGACGCGCCCGGTGGCAGCTGGATGTTGGTTACCGCATAGCCCTGGTCCTCGGCCGGCAGGAAGGACGTCGGCAGGCGCACGTAGAGCAGGCCGACGACGACCAGAATCAGGCCGTACACCAGCATGTAGCGTCCGGCCGCGCGCAGCATGCGGGCGACGAAGCCCTGGTAGCTGGTCGCGGTGCGGTTGAAGCCGCGATTGAACCAGCCGAAGAAGCCGCGCTTCTCGACGTGGTGGCCTTTCTCGACCGGCTTCAGGATGGTAGCGCACAGCGCTGGCGTCAGGGTAAGTGCCAGCAGCGCCGAGAACAGCATCGACGCCACCATGGACACCGTGAACTGGCGGTAGATTGCCCCCACCGCGCCGCCGAAGAAGGCCATCGGGATGAACACCGCCACCAGCACCAGCGTGATGCCGATGATGGCGCCGGTGATCTGGCCCATGGCCTTGCGCGTGGCGTCGCGCGGCGACAGGCCTTCCTCGCTCATGATGCGTTCGACGTTCTCCACCACCACGATGGCGTCGTCGACCAGGATGCCGATCGCCAGCACCATGCCGAACATGGTCAGCACGTTGATGGAGTAGCCGAAGGCGGCCATCACGGCGAAGGTGCCCAGCAGCGCGATCGGCACCACGATGGTGGGGATCAGCGTGTAGCGGAAGTTCTGCAGGAACAGGTACATCACCAGGAACACCAGGATCACCGCCTCGACCAGCGTCTTGACCACTTCCTCGATGGAAATCTTGACGAAAGTGGAGGTGTCGTACGGGATGTCGTACTTCACGCCCTGCGGGAAGAACTTCGACAGCTCGGCCATCTTGGCCTTGACCAGCTCGGCGGTCTGCAGCGCGTTCGCGGTCGGCGACAGCTGCACGCCGATGGCGGCGGTCGGCTTGCCGTTGAGGCGCGCGGCGGTGGCGTAGGCCTGGCCGCCGATCTCGATGCGGGCGACGTCGGACAGGCGCACGGTGGAGCCGTCGGGATTGGCGCGCAGCACGATGTTGCCGAACTGCTCGGCCGAGGTGAGCTGGCCGCTCACCACCACCTGGGCCGAGATCTGCTGGTTGCTTGGGCTGGGCAGGTCGCCCAGCGTACCGGAGGCGACCTGCGCATTCTGGTTGCGGATCGCGGTGGAAACGTCGGCGGTGCTGAGCTTGAAACCGACCAGCTTGGCTGGGTCGATCCAGATTCGCATTGCGCGCTCGGTGCCGAACAGCTGCGCCTGGCCGACGCCCGGCACGCGCCGGATTTCATTCAACACATTGCGCGACAGGTAGTCGCCCAGCGCGATCGGGTCGAGCCGGCCGTCGGTCGACGACAGCGTGGTAAACATCAGGAAGTTGGCGCGCGACTTGGTCACCTGCACGCCCTGCTGGCGCACCGCGTCCGGCAGCCGCGGCTCGACGCGCTTCATGCGGTTCTGCACGTCCACCGCCGCCAGGTCAGGGTTGGTGCCCGGCAGGAAGGTCGCGGTGACGGCGGTGGTGCCATTGGCCTGGCTCTGAGATTCAACGTACTGCAGGCCTTCGGCACCGTTGAGCTCCTGCTCGATCAGGCTGGTGACGCTTTCGTCGAGGATGGCGGCGGACGCGCCCGGATAGGTCGCGTTGATGACGATGGACGGCGGCGCGATGGTCGGATACTGCGAGATCGGCAGTGTGCGCATGGACAGCAGGCCGGCCAATATGATGAACAGCGCGATCACCCAGGCGAAAACCGGGCGATCGATGAAGAATTTAGCCATGGTCCGGCTTCCTTATTTTTGGTTGGCCGGCGCGGCGGCGGCAACCGGCGCAGCCGTGCCGGCGACCGCTGGTTTCCACGGGACCGGCTTGACGGCGGCGCCCGGCCGGACTTTCTGCAGTCCTTCGACAATGACGACGTCGCCCTGTTTCAGGCCGTCGGTGACGATCCACTTGTCGCCCTGCGCGCTGCCGGTCTTGATCGGCCGCGGCGCGACCTTGCCGTCTGCGCCCACCGTCATCACCGACGCGCCATTGTTATCGCGCTGCACCGCCTGCTGCGGCACCGTGATGGCCGATTCGTTGACCGCCTGCTCCAGCCGCGCCCGCACATACATGCCGGGCAGCAGAAAGCGGTCAGGGTTCGGGAACTCGGCGCGCAGTGTGATGGCGCCCGAACTCTGGTCCACCGCCAGGTCGGAAAACAGCAGTTTGCCGGTCTGCGGGTAGGGCGTGCCGTCCTCGGTGACCAGCGACACGCTGGCCTGGTCGCGGCCCAGGGTCTTGAGCTTGCCGGCCGACATGGCCTGGCGCAGCTTCAGCAGTTCGCTGGAAGACTGGGTCAGGTTGACGTAGATCGGGTCTAGCTGCTGGATGGTGGCGAGCGGCGTCGCCTCGCCCTGTCCGACCAGCGCGCCCTCGGTCACCTGGGCTCGGCCGATGCGGCCCGATATCGGCGCGGTCACGGTCGCATAGCCGAGGTTGAGGCTGGCGGTCTGCTGGCTGGCGCGGGCGGCTTCGAGGTCGGCCTGGGCCTGCTTCTGCGCGGCCAGCGCATCGTCGAATTCCTGGCGGCTGATCGCATTGGTCTGCACCAGCGGACGGTAGCGGTTGACCTTCAGCGTGGCCTGCGCCAAGTTGGCCTCGGCACGGGCGCGAGTGGCCTGCACATTCGACAACGCGGCCTGCAGCGATGCCGGGTCGATGCGGAACAGCACCGTGCCGGCCTTGACGTCGCTGCCCTCGGTAAACAGGCGCTTCTGCACGATGCCCGGCACCCGCGCCCGGACCTCGGCGCTGCGGGTGGCTTCGATCCGGCCCGGCAATTCATTGCTGATGGCGACGCGCTCGGGCGCCACGGTCACCACCGACACTTCGGGCGGCGGCATGCCAGCCGGCTTGGCCTGGGCATCGGTTTTCTTGTCGCCGCAGGCGCCCAGCGCCAGCAGCGCAAGGGTCGCAGCGGCAAAGGAAGAACGTCGGATAGCTGTCATCGATATCTCACAAAGAATAATTGACTGGCAGGGTATACTGAAATCAAGGCAGAACTAAAAGTGCTAGGTCGGCAAGTAGTCTTCTGGCCACCAAGACAAACGTCCTGGAATCCGCTCTACGCCAAATGAAGTCTGCTATTATATATACATTCATAAATGTTTGTTTGATCCAACCGAGCATCCTAGGCTGTAAATATTGTTAATAGGTGGAAATAGTATGGCGCGAAGTACTAAAGAAGAGGCACTGGAGACAAGAAGACGCATTCTGGACGCAGCAGAACAGGCTTTTCACGCCAATGGTGTTTCGCGAACATCCTTAGCTGACATAGCCGAGCGCGCTGGCGTTACTCGCGGCGCAATATATTGGCACTTTGAAAACAAAAGTGATCTCTTCGATGCGATGTGCGAGCGAGTACGATTACCAATGGAAGAAATGGCTGCGGCCGCTAAAGATGAACGTCATGATGACCCTTTAGGGCAGTTGCAAAAGACTTGTCTGTTTGTCCTCCACAAAATTTCACAAGATCCGCAGTCTCGCAAGGTGCTCGATATTGTTTATCATAAATGCGAATATGTTGAGGCGGCTGGTCCAATATTTGAGAGGCAACGAGTACTTTTTATGCGAGCCCGTTCTAACATCGAGCAAATTCTTTGTAATGCGATAGCTAAAGGCCAGTTGGCACCTGACCTTGATACCCGATTAGCCAGCATAATGTTCCAAGCGCAGGTTGAAGGGCTAATCAACACGTGGTTGCTTACCCAAGATATGGAAACTTTAGACCTTTATGCTGAGAATATGATAGATGCTGCTGTAAATACTCTACAGGCGGCTCCTTCTTTACGAGGCAGTGACAATTGCTAAAACAGAAAACTTTTTAGAAGAGATCGATTTGCTTAGCGGCAGCTTGGCACTACACCCGGAATATAGTCAGTTCATTAAACAGTCCTAGCACTTCAGACTCTAAGCCGCCAACCTATTCGCACGTATCGGATTATTTCCCGAACTAAGGAAAAAATTCTGATTAAATCGTCATTTCTACTCGCACAGGTATTGTATTCTCGCTTGCTATCGGTGTCATTATCAGCGTAAATAAGACCGTCATGTTCGGTGTGACTATGACCTTGATCGAGCTGTACCAGGGCTACGAAGCCAACCGGAGGCCAGAAGGCGTGGCCCACACGGTCGCCATTGGTCTTTAATGGTGCTGGCGCTCGGCTTCCTTCTCACGGCAATGATGTCAAAACAATAATTTTTATTGAAGTCAAGCATCCTCATGCAACGTCGATTACTGGATTTACGGGTAGTTCTCTTCATCTTGCTGAGTGCAGCGGCGCAACGGTTTCTGGCGCTGAAGGCAGGCCACATGAGCACACTGTCGTACGGCAGGAGGTATCACGTGACACCCGTTTCGACAACGCCTGCGGGCTCAAGCCGGGCGCCCCTGTCAAGCGTGCAAGCGTGCTGGTCGGGCGGGTCGACCGCATCGGCTTCACAGTACGACCTTCCAAGCCGAAGTCAGGCTGGAAAATGCAGAGCGGCTACCAGTTCCCCAAAAGACAGCTCCGCCAGGATCCTGACCTCCGGCCTGCTCGTCGAGGAGTACATCAGCCTCGAGCCGCGCGGCGACACCAACAACCTGCCCGCCAACGACCGCATCACCACGACGCAGTCCGCGATCGTGCTGGAAACCCTGATCAGTCAATTCCCTTCGGCAAGGCTACTTGAGAGAAAAAGGAACAAAAACAATGAAAAACCTGAGCCGTCCCGTACTCGCGCTGAGTTTGGCCACCATCCTGTCCGGCTGCGCCACCTCCGCTGCGCAAAACCCGGTAGACCCGTTCGAAAAATTTAACCGGACCATGTTCACCTTCAACGATAGAGTAGACCAGTACGCATTGAAGCCGGCAGCCACCGTCTACAAGCGCACGCTGCCGTCGTTCGTGCAGACCGGCGTCTACAACTTTTTCGGCAACCTCGGCGATGTCTGGACCGCGGTCAACCATCTGCTGCAGGGTAGGGTTGCCGACGGCGTTTCCGACGCCATGCGGTTCACCATCAATTCTACCTTCGGCCTGGCCGGCCTGATCGATATCGGCAGCGACGTCGGCCTGCAGAAGCATCGCCAGGATTTCGGCGCGACGCTGGGTGTTTGGGGCGTCAAGTCGGGGCCGTACGTGGTGCTGCCGCTGTTGGGCTCGTCCACCATGCGCGACTCGGCGGCGCTGCCAGTGGACTTTGCTGGCGACCCGTGGTCCTACGTCAACCCGGACCCAACGCGCTACTTCGGCACTGCCCTGCGCGTCATCGACATTCGCGCCGGAGTGCTGGACACATCCAACCTGATCGAGGACGCCGCGCTGGACCGCTACGAGTTTATCCGCGACGCCTACTTGCAGCGCCGCGCCGGCAAGATCAGCAGCAACCGCGAGCGCGGCGCCGACTCGATCTACCGCGCCTTGCCCGAGGAAGACGAGCCGGAGCCGAAATCGGACAATGGTTCGTCATTGAACGGCAGCGTAACGGCGCCATCTATTGAACCCGCAGGCAGCAAGGCTCCCTAACAGGAAAAGGTGGCGGCCGTGCCCGCGGCTTCTGGCAACCAGCCAGCATTCATTTCCATGCCGCCTAGCGGATCAGCCAAGTAATCGCAGCAGCCGGCATCCAGCAGCTGCTCAGACGCAGGAATTGGCCGACGCCTTCGTCAGGCGCATCAGTCAGAAGTGCTGAAAAACGCAAAGACCGACAAGGACATTCAGTACGGCAACCAGTAGAAGACCCTGAAAGTGGTACAGGCCAAGATCCTGTCCAACCTTAATTGCTAACCTTTCATGAAGTAAAGCCATGCTGATATGATGGTGACATGAAATGCAAACGAAGCTCAGACGGTCGCAAATTTGACCACCATACGCTGCATGTCATGCGGCAGCAGGCAATCAGGGCAGTATGTGAAGGCCAAACAGCAACGAGTGTTGCTGCGGCATTCGGGCTGAACGTCCGCACGGTGTTTAGCTGGTTAGCGAAGTATTCCGATGGCGGCGAGGACGCCCTCTTGACCAAGCCGATTCCGGGGCGACCGGCAAAGGTCAGTGACGAGGAAATGCGCTGGATAGCCCAAGCGGTTAGAGACCATACTCCCCAGCAGTTTGGGCTCGTGTATGGCTTGTGGACCCTGTCGCTGATTGCCAAACTTATCAACCGCCAGTTTGGCAAATCCCTGTCGCTGGCCGCTGTCAGCCGGATCATGAAACTGCTCGGCTTCTCAGCGCAGAAGCCGTTGTATCAGGCTTGGCAAAAGGATGCTGCAATGGTTCGGCGATGGGAAACCGAGACCTATCCCCAGATCAAGGCGCAAGCCCGCTCATCCGGTGCCACGGTGTATTTTGCCGACGAAGCAGGCATCCAATCTGACTACCATACCGGCACGACCTGGGCGCCTGTTGGCGAAACGCCGGTAGTAGAAGTAACGGGCCTTCGTTTCTCGCTGAATATGATTTCCGCAGTCAGCCCACTTGGGGATTTCCGCTTCATGGTGCATGACGGTCAGTAACTGCGCCAGTGTTCAGGGACTTCCTGAGCCGCCTGATGATCGGCGCCACCAAGCCGGTCTTTGTGATTGTGGATGGCCATCCGATTCACAAGTCTCGGTTGGTGCACGAATTTGTGGACGGGCTGGACGGTCACCTTAAGCTGTTCTAGTTGCCTCCTGATTCGCCACATCTCAACCCGGACGAGCAGGTATGGGCTCACGTCAAGCGTCGGGTCAGCAAGCAGACGGTACAACGCAAAGACGATATGAAAAAGATGGCACTTGGCGCGTTACGCCGCATTCAGAAACTGCCGCGACTGGTTAGGGCCTTCTTTCAACAGCCCGAGTGTCGGTATGCCAGTCTCTGACTTTACTTTGTAAAAGGTTAGTATAATGGGATCGCCCATGCTGCTAAAGTCTTTGCGCTGCTAATTGATATGGTCGAACTGCTCATGACGCTCGACCGTAGAGGCAGCCCGGACTTCGGTACGCCGCGCATTAACCTTGGGAGAATAATTTAGGGCTACGCTGAACACGCCTTCTTTTTTCCGGTGAGACTGGCCTATATGGCTGGATCCAAATAAAGAGACGGTTTCAGTGTCTTGTTTATTGTCCTTACGGCCAGTTACTCCAGGCTTTTCAGCCTGCTTTGCCCACTATGGGCGTACTGGTGCCATGAGCTTATGGTGTACCAGGTAAATATTAGCCAACGCCAGCGCCGTGAGGGCCCGGTTGGCATTCTTGGCCAAGCCGCGATAGCGCACCTTGGTAAAGCCCCAAAGTCGCTTGACCACTGCAAACACGTGTTCCATCCGCGCCCGGATTTTGGACTTGCTGCGGTTCTTCGCCCGCTTGGCGTCATCGACTTGGCCGGCTTTGCGGACACGTTCGTTTGTAGAATCTTTTGCCCTTGGCGCCCTGCTCTGAATCAGTTCCTTCTGGCTGGCATAGGCGCTGTCGCCGTAGACGCGTCGCTCCTGCCCATGCAGCAGGTCAGGCAACGGGTGCTTGTCATGGATATTGGCCGGTGTCACCACAGCGCTATGCGCTAGGCCGTTCTGGCTGTTCACGCCGATATGCAGCTTCATGCTGAAATACCACTGCTGGCCTTTCCTGGTCTGATGCATCTCAGGATCACGCTGCCGGTCGGCGGTCTTGGTCGAACTGGGCGCGGCAATGATCGTCGCATCGACAATCGTGTCGGTCTTGAGCGTCATGCCACTACCCTGCAGTACACGGCCCACTTCTGCAAACAGACGCTCGGCCAGTTTGTGCTGTTCCAGCAGGCGGCGAAACGAGCTGCCGCTCCTAGGATATATCATTACTGGAAGGTCATTGTGTCCGAGGTTGCATAACGGGAGCCGTATGACGCGGGAGTGGCACGTACGGTTCCGGGAGCGGCGAAGGGGGCAGATCCTTTGGCCGACTCACCATTTCGGGATGAAGCTGCATATCGGAGTCGACAGCCAGAGCGGCTTGGCGCACAGCGCTGTGGTGACGCCAACCAATATCCATGACAGCCACCCGTTGCCTGACCTGCTGCATGGGCGGGAGCGACGCGTCTACGGCGACAGCGCCTATGCCAGCCAGAAGGAACTGATTCAGAGCAGGGCGCCAAGGGCAAAAGATTCTACAAACGAACGTGTCCGCAAAGCCGGCCAAGTCGATGACGCCAAGCGGGCGAAGAACCGCAGCAAGTCCAAAATCCGGGCGCGGATGGAACACGTGTTTGCAGTGGTCAAGCGACTTTGGGGCTTTACCAAGGTGCGCTGTCGCGGCCTGGCCAAGAATGCCAGCCGGGGATTCACCGTATTTACGTTGATCAATCTTTACTTGTCGCGCCGCTGGCTGGTTGCCGCAGTCCGCCCATGATGGGGAGCCCGCGCTGCAAATCCCACAGCAAAGCCAACAAGGCTTTGGTTACCGATATTGCATACATATCGACCGGAGAAGGCTGGCTTTACCTCGCTGGTGTCAAGGACGTCTTCACCTGTGAACTGGTTGGCTATGCAATGGGGCGCGCATGACGCAGGACTTGACGGCGTGCTGAGCACATTCAAACACTTGACACACTGATGGAGGCGAAATCACGTGTTATTTGAGGTGCCCTGACGTTGTGTTCTTGCGGCGTGGATGGCTGCCGCCGGCACTCCGCCCCGAAGGAATCTTTTCCGCGCGATCCCTTGCATCGAAACAAAGCCCCGGAACGCGCAGGAGCGAGAATTGTTACCATATTTTTCCAACATCAGACACAAAGGAATGCCATGCCTACCTTTACCCTCAACGGTCAGCGCACCGCGCTCGACCTGCCCGACGATATGCCTTTGCTCTGGGCGCTCCGGGACGTGGCCGGCCTGACCGGCACCAAGTTTGGCTGCGGCATTGCGCAGTGCGGCGCCTGCACGGTGCATCTGGAAGGCGAGGCAGTGCGCGCCTGCGTGACGCCACTGGCGGCGGTAGCCGGCAAGCAGGTGGTGACCATCGAAGCGATCGCCCAGCATCCGGTCGGGCAGAAGGTCCAGGCGGCATGGCGCGAAATCGACGTGGTGCAGTGCGGCTACTGCCAGTCCGGGCAAGTGATGGCAGCCACCGCGCTGCTGCAGGCCAAGCCCAATCCCAGCGACGCTGACATCGATTCGGCGATGTCGGGCAACATCTGCCGCTGCGGCACGTATGGCCGCATCCGCACGGCCATCAAGATTGCGGCCGGCACGGCACAGGAGCCACGATCATGAACGATGCTCCTTTCGCAGCCACCCCTCAGTCCCTGGGACGCCGCCGTTTCTTGCGCGTGAGCACTGCCGCCGGCGGCGGCTTGCTGATCGGCTTTGGCCTTGGCGCCTGCAACCGCGAACAGCGCGATGAAGTGCCGCCCGAAGCCGCGGTCGGCGCGGCCGCCACCAAGGCATCAGCCGAAGCGCCGGGCCTGGCCCACAATGCGTTCATCCGGATAGACCGCGCCGGCCTGGTGACACTGGTCGTGCACAAGGTGGAAATGGGCCAGGGCACCTACACTTCAATGCCAATGCTGCTAGCCGAGGAACTTGAAGTCGACTTGGCAAAGGTGAAGCTGGAACAAGCGCCGGCCGACAACAGCCTTTACAGCGACCCGTTGCTGGGCGGCCAGGTGACAGGCGGCTCGACTTCAGTGCGGGCTGCCTGGGAGCCACTGCGCCAGGCAGGCGCCGCGGCTCGGCTGATGCTCGTGGAAGCGGCTGCCCAGCAGTGGAAAGTCGATGCGGGCGCATGCACGGCGAAAAATGGCGCCGTAACCCATGCCGCCAGCGGCCGCACGCTGCATTACGGCGAACTAGTGGATGCGGCGGCCAGGCTGCCGGCGCCCAAGGCGATCGTGCTGAAGAAGCCGGCTGACTTCACACTGATCGGCAAGAACCACAAGCGGCTCGATTCCGCCGACAAGGTCAATGGCCAGGCAAAATTCGGCATCGATGTCAGGCTGCCCAACATGCTGGTGGCGACGGTCGCCGCCTCGCCGGTGCCGGGAGGGACGCTGCAGTCGGTCGATGAAGCCGGCGCGATGGCCGTCAAGGGCGTGCGACAAGTGCTCAAAATCGACAATGCGGTAGCGGTAGTGGCCGAGCACATGTGGGCGGCAAAGCAGGGCCTGGCAGCGGCCAAGCCAAGCTGGTCGGAAGGCGCCCATGCCGGCATGACCACGGCCGCCATCGTGGCCGACATGAAGGCTGCAGCGGAGGTTGGCAAGGGCGCAGCAGTAGCGCGCAACGATGGCGATGTCGGCAAGGCTATGCCCCCGGGCGGACAAGTCCTGGAAGCGGTGTATGAACTGCCGTTCCTGGCGCACGCGACGATGGAGCCGATGAATTGCACGGT
This sequence comes from uncultured Noviherbaspirillum sp., assembly GCA_963522035.1. Lineage (GTDB taxonomy): Bacteria > Pseudomonadota > Gammaproteobacteria > Burkholderiales > Burkholderiaceae_D > Noviherbaspirillum_A. Next base: position 21,768 of record CAUQYP010000006.1, read on the forward strand.
GGACTTGCGCGAGGACGGCTGCGACCTCTACCTCGGCACCCAGGTGCCGACGTTTGCCCAAGGCGCCGCAGCCAAGCTGACCGGCCTGCCGACGGAAAAGGTGCGCGTGCACAATCACTTCCTCGGCGGCGGTTTCGGACGGCGGCTCGAAGTCGACTTCATCGTCCAGGCAGTGACCTTTGCCAAGCAGGTCAAGCAGCCGGTCAAGTTTGTGTGGACCCGCGAGGAAGACATCCAGCATGACATGTACCGGCCCTATTACTACGACCGCCTGGCCGCCACGCTGGACGACAAAGGCAAGCCGCTGTCCTGGTCGCACCGCGTCACAGCCTCGTCAATCATGGCGCGATTCGCCCCGCCTGCGGTAAAGGATGGCGTGGACCCGGACGCGGTCGAGGGCGCCAAAGACATGCCGTATGCGATCCCGAATGTGCTAGTGGATTACGTGCGGCACGAGCCGCCGGTGCCAACCGCGTTCTGGCGCGGCGTGGGACCGACTCACAATATCTTTGTGGTGGAAAGCTTTATCGACGAACTGGCGGCAGCGGCGAGGCAGGACCCGCTGGTGTTTCGCCGGGAATTGCTGGACAAGTCGCCGCGCATGCGCGCGGTGCTGAACTTGGCGGCTGAAAAAGCCGGCTGGAGCCAGCCCTTGCTCCCGATGGCGGGACGCCGCGTCGGCCGCGGGCTGTCCACCCAGTTTGCGTTCGGCAGCTATATGGCGCAGGTCGCCGAGGTATCCGTCGGCGCTGACGGCGAAGTGCGAGTGCACCGGGTGGTGTGCGCGGTCGACTGCGGGCAGGTGGTCAATCCTGATACCGTCGTGGCGCAGATCGAGAGCGGCGTGGTCTTTGGCTTAACGGCGGCGCTGTGGAACGAGATTACTTTCGACAAGGGGCGGGTACAACAGTCCAACTTCCATGATTACCGCATGATGCGGATGAACGAGGCACCGCGCATTGAGGTGTACATTGCCCAGAGCAGCGACGCTCCTGGCGGCGTGGGCGAACCAGGGACATCGGCAATGGCGCCGGCGCTGACCAACGCAATCTTTGCTGCAACAGGCAAGCGGGTGCGCAAGCTGCCGGTGGCGGGCTCGCAATTGAAGACGGCATAGACAAAAGTCCATGAACACCCCGGCATGCCTGGGGGTGTTCCACATGCCTGCAGGTGACGCTCACGACGCAGCCGCGGTTTGCAGCTTTCCCTTAACCGCATTGCGGTACTTGGCGCGCGCCGTTTCCCGTTTCAGCGCTTCCCGCGCCGGGTTCTCGGCCTTGATTTCCTTGCGCTCTTGTGTGCCCCGCAGCGGCGCGACGTGCTCGGTGCCGACTCGGTTGGGCATGGTGGTTGCCCTCATCGGGTTGGTGTCAACAGGGTAGCGGCAAATACAGCCCGGGCAAGCCGAGATCATGGCGACCGTGGACCGCCAGCTCGGCGCGGTGGCGCGGCCGGCGCAGGGGCATGTCGTCCCCATGCTGCCCAAGACGAGCTCCAGGAAGCTGTTAGAGCGCGCGATACAGGCGGTCTGCGAACGCCGCGACCCGAACGACCTGGCGACGATAGACGACCCCCGCGTCTTTGCAGCAGATGCACGGCGCGATGGGAGCCCAGCAAACGGTCTGAACTGGCTATAGTGCAAATTATGCGAATATCTGTGCCTAAAAAATTGGGCGTAAGTAAGGGTGTGTGAGCTCTGATAATCTAAATTATGTAAAATTAAGTAACGGAGCAATTATTACTCAAATTCTTTGATCCTCTGTCTTAGCTGCCCGCAGCTGGTCTGCGATTGTTTTGATTACTCAGCACAGTTCAAGACAGATAGATTGGTAACGGCCGCTTTCAGCTTGTCGGTTCGATTCTATATATGCCATAAAAGTCGCTACTCAATATTGTGCTCGGGCGAACGCCGGCATTTCCCACCTGAGGCCGCTCGATGCGGTCCAGTCAATTCTAGTATCAGGCCGTTGAGTATGAGCGACTGATAATTAGGCTTATCAGTCGCTCATTTAAGTTTTGATGCAGGATGGCAATTGATAACACCGCGTCCGTCGTCATCATAGTAAGGATGAAAGTGGAGCCTATAGCTAGTAAACCGCAAGGCTAGCGCCAGACCATTATGTTAGTTGCGCTCCGAGTTGCTGCTCGGCCATAATGTTTTTTTATTAATCTTATCTCGCTATGGCCAAGTCCGCTAACTCCTTAAATGACCACAAACTGCCCAATGCTATGGTGGCTTTTCTCCCTGGGTCGCGCCGTAGCTACAAGAATTTGGAGCATGGTTGGAGTATTCATCGACCCGATGGTCAGATCGCCGCAGGATATGTATCGGATAACGCAGTAGGCAATGAAGTTGAATTTGCATTTAATCAAGACCGCCTGCCAGAATTTCCTTCAGAACGCCCAGCCCTGTTGCGTTGGTTACTGTACCAGCGTCAGCACCGAGGGCCGCGAACGTACAATGTCCACCAGAGGGGGTGCCCAGTTGATTGGTTTCGAATTGGGTTCGCTACGATGGTTGAGGCCATCGACTTCTTGCGTGAGTTCAATGCGCAGCGCCGGCTCCCCGATGTTCGGGCACGTTGGCACGTGTCTGAATCATTTAATGGCGGAATACCGCAACCTGCTTCCTCGCACAAGGGCAACCACTCTAATGAAGAATTAGCAGTTGCCTGCATTCCCGTCCTTATCGCGCACGTGCTGGAACAGCGAGATGGGTTAATGCGGCCCCTGACCTACGAGGAATTAGCAGGGCGCCTTGACCGCCTCAAGCACAACGGCAAATCAAATGGGCAGCCAATGGCTTTAGGAATGGGCGATGTCTTAGGCAGAGCTATGAAGCATATCGATCGCGCTGCCGCTTTGCTTGGCGAAGAGTTACCATACTTAACCACGATAGTCGTGGACAAATCGGGACCTAACAGAGACTTGCCTGGGAACGGCGTTGAGGGCCGCTGGCCGGACTATCCGATCTTGACTCGAAGGGAGAAGGCCGACCGAATTGAACTCGAATATAAGCGCATCGTTGCCTTTGGCCGGCGTTGGCTTGATGTGCTGCATGTGCTAGAACTACCTGAACCCGAACCTCACGCCACATCAGGCAGCGTCCCCGGCGGAGGCTGGGCCGGAGGGGAATCGCCTCAACACCGCGCTTTAAAGGAATACATTGCCGCCCATCCCGAATTAGTTGGTGCCCCACCCAACACGAAAGGGTTATGTGAATTTGCTTTGCGTTCGGCCGACGCGATAGACGTTCTTTTTCGGAGCCGCGAATCTTGGGTTGGAGTCGAAGTAAAAGCTTCAACGTCTGAAGGGAATGTGCGAGATTACGAACGAGGTCTTTACCAAATCGTGAAATACCGGGCGTTACTTGAGGCTCAAACTCGCATCGAGCACGCTGCCCAGCCACCTCAAGTCAACGTGATACTTGCGTTGGAATTAGCGCTGCCTAACGAACTGCGCCCGGTCGCAACAGCACTGGGCATACCGCTGCTCGAATATGTGGGAGAGATCCCGGAGTTCGTGATCGCCAAGAATAAGCGCCGATCCGCCTATGGCAAATAAAGGGCTCGACCCGCTCAAGCTTCACTTTCAAATGGATATATTTCAGTTCTCACGCGTGCGCAGGCGCGAATGTGCAAAAAAATTTAAACGGAAAAGTTGCCTCTCGTGAACCCTTCAGGCATTGACACTAGCGCACTACTCACCATGCTTGGTTTGATCGCGGCGGTTTGGGCGGTCGTGCCGAGCACTGCAAGGCTCAGCTTCCGGTTGAGCCTCAACAGGTTGGACTGGCTTGTCATTTGGTCCACATTACTCATAATTCACGGGCTTTTCTTTGAGCCCGTAATCATCACGCTTGGGTTTCCAACCTTAGGCCCTTGGCCGTGGGGATTCGACAAGAGCGCCACTCAATATCTGATGTTCTTGCTGCTCGCTGCATTCGTCTACTGGCGATCGCGTAGGACGAAACTGACGCACAGGAATCTCAGCCTCTTCGATGATCTCACAACCTCACTTTTGCACGCTGGCAAGCATGAGGAACTTGTTGAGTTACTTCAGCATCATCTAGGGTCGGCGCTGGACCTAGCGGAGCCAAGGAGTGTTCGGAGCCGTTTATCAAATGCGATCCGCCCGCAGCGACCTGACTTCCAAGTTCTCTTCCACGATGACGGGTCAATTACATTCGGAGCGGGCGCCCCAGCGAGTTGGTTATTTCGCATCTGGTTCAGCTTTCGCGAGTGGGTTGCCGATCTCGTTGGTCCATCTCAGCGGGTGCAGCGATATGCTGCCATTGTCGTAAAGCGGTTGCTGTCATCTCGTCGATTAGTTGGACACCTAGCCATTGCTCGACCGTACCTCTGCATTGATGTCATGGAACGCGCAACGCGCTTTGTAGAAAGCTTTCAAGACGAGTTTTTCAGTGCACTATTGGCCGATGAATCCAGTATCTTCTACACTGAACTCAAGAACAACGAGAACTACAGCGGGGCCGGACGCCGCCTCGCGATTCCTGAGGAAAATCGCCTCTTGCGTTTCTATTGCTTTGATGTTTCTGTCGCCGCACGTCTGGAAGTTTACAAATCCGTCGGCGAGGCCGTGCTCGCTAGGATTGATGCGGATGAAGTTCTCGATAAAAAGCTCAATGGGCGGCTACTTACATTTAAAGAAGTTGGAAAGTACCACGATCCAGTTTATGCAGGCATTTGGTTCTTCCGAATAATGGTTTTGGAGGGCCTGTACCAGCGTACGACCGGTCACTTGTGGCTCCACTATATGCCTTATTTTGCAGGCCACCTAGTCGAACGCGCTCGTACAGTTAGGCCGGAAGATGAACAACAAGAGTTTTCAACGCCAATAGGCTACCTGCTGTATGAAGTCGTTGACGCCACTGCGGTGTGGCTTAGCGAAGCCAAAGCTGTAACAGAGCTTGGAGATGCGGTTAGTCGTGACCAGCACGAAGGCAATCACGTTTACATTTCCTTCGAAGCTGCAGAAGCGATCGGCGCCGTTATCCAAGCTATCTTAATGTCTCCGCATGTGCCCCACCGACTCAAGGTCGATTTGCTGGGTGTAGCACTCTCCACGCTGCGGAACCTGGAACAGTGTGCGAACCTAGCGGAACTGGCTAGCGAAGTACGGGCTCATCTTATTAAACCCTACGGCTTAATGGCGCAGGAAAACTATTTGGATATTCTAAAGCAATGCTTCGTCGAACAGGACCATGTGCTTCGGACTCTCCTCACCCGCTTCAACAAAGAGCTCGATGCCGCGCGGGAAATGCTCAATAAGGACTGAATTGCAATCAGTCAACTTATGTATTTTTCTCTCTGGAAATGTCCATATGAAGCAGTCTCTCATCAATGGTTTCGAAGCGAACCGTAGCCGTTTGGGGAGGCAAAACGCGCTATGTTGGCTCCGAATGACACATCCGTTGATATCTCATCCATGCATGTTGCCTGCTGCCGGTTGTCAGAGTTTCCTTGCCCAGGTACGCGCAGGCTTGCTCCATGCGCTCTGGAATATTTCCCTGTGTCTTGCATGTCCATATACCCGATCAATGCAGGAGAACCAGCACTATTTTGCTGGCAGTTAAAACTCTTGCTGAAGGGATTTTGCGAACCCTTTTATTTAGGAATATGATATGACTATGACAATCCAGTTCGATACGCTGCGCTACGTCGAGAAACTCAAGTCGGCTGGCATGCCTGAAGCGCATGCCAAGGCGAGTGCCGAGGCGTTGTCTACCGCATTAAAGCAATCGATCTCGACTACCCTGGCCACAAAAGACGACATTCATGATGTCAAAGACGACATTCGTGCGCTCAAAGAAGACATTGGTGGGGTTAAAACCGACATGAATGTCATGAAAGCCGAGCTTCGGACTGAAATTGGCCAGATTCGAGCGGAGCAGAAAGTAATGCAATGGATGCTGGGCACCATTGTCGTCGGTGTCGTATCGCTAATAGCAAAAAGCTTCTTCTAAGCTAAAACGTTTTCACCCCCGTACGTCATACTGACGTCGGGGGTTTTACTATTTTAAGTCGCAAACACCAATCCGGGAATGATCAAACTACCCCCGAGCCAGTGCGGCTAAGGCTTCATCAGGATCAGAACCGTGATTGTTGACGATGCAACGCATCTCGCCCGAGACAAGTTTGCCAAGATCGAGCTCGTGTAGCCGCCCATGAATCGCCTCGATCGCTTCCTGCTTGGCTAGCTCGACGGTAGGTGGATCAATTTGGTCGGTCCAGCTCTTAAATTGAGCAGGTCGAACATCGACAACGACAGTTCTGACCTTGCGGAATCGACTCTTGATGTCCTTGATTGCGGCCGTCAGGCATTCTCCGCCGGCTCCCTTGAGAGTACCTAATTTGCGTTCCCATAGCCAGACAAAACACAGGTCTGATTCGTTGATGAGTTCCTCTGCATCGTCATGCTGATCGAGGAAAGACACCACCTGAAGGACGTCCGTATCTGCAACTTCATCCGCCGTTGCCACGAGTTGTTTATGGCCGCTCAAAGGCAGTCCATCATCAGCACGTTTAAAGACGTACACCATGCCGCACGCAATGGCATCCGGCTCTTCGGCAGTCGGGTTAGCTCGCAGTTCAGCACACCACTCATAAGCTTTAATCCCACTCCCTGTCTCTTCGTAGCGGTTCACCCGCATCGTCGTCTTCCCTACAGGAGTAAAGAGCAGATTCGGTTTGAGCGGCGTCCCGATACCGGTCCATGCACCTGGCCACCACCGCAAAAAGCCGCCTGGACCGGGTTCGATAACAAAAAACGAGCGAAGTGTACGATGACCCCAGGACTTCTCCATCTGCCCCATAAATGTGTTTGCCAGCCATGCCACCGCATCCTCTTCTTCAAGGAACGCCCTTAGTTCTCTAATGGAAGTGAAATTGCTTTCCGCGAGGATGGCCTGTTTGGCTTGCTCACCGCCACGGCTCCTCGGGAATATGAAAGCATCATGAATCACCAGTTGCACGGCATCCCAGCAAAACATGGAATACACAGGCGCCCTAATTGGCAAAATCTGGCCAGTGCCATGGGTGTAAGTGGTTTTAAGAAATTCCGACAGCGTGGTATCCAGATTTGGGAAGGCTGGAAAGCGGAGCATCGACTCAGGATCTGGCTTAAAAGAGAGAACATCTTGGAGCAATTTCCGCATTGATTCGTGGCCTTCTAATTGACAATCCGGCGACGAAAACTCAGCCTCAAAAAGGTCATTATCAAGAAATCCCTGGTAGTGCGACTGCAGTTGCCGGAGAAGTAATGGACCGATCATTTTGAAAAAAGGTAGGGGGTTGAAAGAGAGCATCAGGAGCTAGTGGCTAATCCGGCCAGTCTAGCCTTGTTCTGACAGCGAGCCGTTTGCGGTGCCACGGGCGTTTTATATGGAGGACTTGCACAATTTTTGATGTGGTTCCCATAAGCGGCGAGTTCAAATTGCATTAACGTTTGGCTTTCTAACCACAGCATATCTAACAACTCCAGCAAGGCGTTAATCGCTATCCGGCAAAGACCAATCGACTAATGCCCTAACGTGGCAACGGTTTGGTACGACGGGTGGGAGAGCGTAAATACGAGTATTCAGGCTGGCCAGCGCCGGTCTAGCAACGGCTCCAACGGTACCGGCGCCAGTTCTTCTACGGGAGTTTCCGGAATTCTCAGTTCCGCAAAGTGTTTATCGAGCACCGCCGCCGGCGGGGTTCCTACCACGATGCCCTTTTCAACAGCCCAGAAGGTTCCCTCCCTCAAGCCGGTCCGAATCATCTGGTCGACCATTTCCTTACCAAAGGCATCACGCAACGTGTCGATCCATGCCGTGACGCCGGGCATTTTTTCCCTGAGGTGGCCAGGCTTAGGGGACGCCATTGGCCGTGTTTCAAGAAGCGGCGTCATTTGCCGGTCCGCACTGGTATCAGTAACACAGTGCCAGCCCTGGTCGGACGTCGCTCCACAAAGTGCGCGGGGAGTTGCTCATCGATGTCCTTATTGGGAAATGACTTCTCAAGCATCGACTGGAGAATAAAGTATTTTCCGTCGAGCTCCGCCAGCAGGTGAAGTGATCCATTTTCCACGGCCCGTTGTACCAGTCGCTGGAACACCTCGTATGAAGCTTTACCAGCACTTTCTTCTGGCTCAACCTGCAATGAAGCATTAGAGAGGTCAGTCGCATCTCGTTTTCGATCACTCGAAGGCGCTGGATGGCTGCCTGTGCCAAGCGAAGCAGCGAGTTTTCTGGCGCCGCGCTTCTTTCCAGTTTCGGACGATAATTCCTGTAAAAACTCGGATGGGCTCGCCGATTGGCGCAGTTGCGCCAAATTTTCAATGTTCTTTTCTTCCTGCTTTTGCTTTTTATACTTGGAAACTGGGTCTTTCGGAACATCCTGAATGGCTGTTCCAAGATCATGATTCCCAGGGATTCCTGACGATTCTTCGGAAAAACTATCTGATGCTGCCCTTGGACCGCTGTCCACAGGGACATTGGCCATGGCCGCCGGCGCACCAAGTCCGGCCGTCTCCATAGAATTGTCGTATTCATGCAGTTCATCACTAGGCATGTCTACCGCGACCATATCCAGATCATCAGCGGTTAGATCGGCGTCCTGACCTGGTGCAGATAAACTCAGGGTGTCGCCATCCATTTCGATAGATGGAACAGACAACAGCATATCCGGACCTGTGTCTGGGTCCAAGCATGGGACTGCATCCGACGAATCAGCTTCAAACGCCTCGAATCCATGTTGTTTGACCTCATCATCAAGGCTGCTCCAATCAATCCCAGGTTCATTTTCGGCTGTATGAGAACTTGGTGCAAGGTCGCCTACTATGGCAGCCGGTATGGCCGGAGCCTGCGACACGGAGAGTGGTACTGGCGAGACGCCCGTTAAAGACGTTGGTACAGCACTCTGTCCAGTCGAACCGATGGGCGAGACATCTGGCATCGGAACGGCAGTTGCCTGTGACGTAACTGGCTTCCCAGCCGGGATGGCGGCAATAACGGGGCTGGCTTGGACGTCTGTGCTTATTGCCGCCTCACCGATATCCAGAGATTTTCTCACTGCCTCCATGGCAGGGCACCCAAACGCACGTTCCGTCATCTCAAGCAGTTTGGACGGCTCGACAATCTTAGAAAGGTGGGCAAAGGACGGCCGCTCGATTTTCGCAACGGTCATTAAACCGGGCAGATCGACGACAGAAAGGAGTTCAGAATGTTTTGCCGCTGGACTAATGATGATGGTCTCTGGCCAGCTGGCGATGACACTGTTCTCCTGGCTATGATAAAAACGTACGAAATACACGGGCTGATACGCCTTGAACTCAACCCCATTATGGACGGTGGAAAGCAGTCCCTTTTCATTCAGGATAGTCAGGATCCGGTTGAGCAGAATGAAACGTCCCCTGCCGGCCTCAATCGAGACCCCCAGTTTCCGACACATGGTGGTGAGGAGCGGCGCTTCCCGCAAGTACACCAGGCCCGCGTGCTTTTGCCCGATCTTAAAGACCTTGTCCGTTTCAACATCTCCAGTCCCATTGATCCTGCCCTTTTCGGTAATGCAGGCAACAAAGGCGGTGTAAATTTCTTCGGCTTCGGTTTCGGAAATGGTGTCCTCATTCGCCGTAGCGGCACTGATTCCGCTTTCCCTCTGGCCAGTCGTCTTGTCGGCAAGGATCAGAAATTCCATCAGCGCCGTCATGCGGTCATCAATGGAGAGCCCATCTTTGTCGACAGGGAAGTCGCTGGGATGGTGGTAGTGAGCAATGACACGCGACAAGGTACGCGTATCCCTTGGAGGAAGTTCCCAAAACTCCGTTATGCGAGCAAGGATGCGCGCTCCAAGCCGGTCATGCTTTACCCCTGCATGGTCCTGCTCTGAACCTGACTCGCTGGTGAGCACTGTGCCGTCCGCCTGCAGCCTGTAGGCCTCGATCTTGCCAAGATCGTGCGCCAACGCCAGAACCGGAATGATGGGATCAAGCGCGTCAAACACATAGTTGGCATCCTGCTTGGCAATGATCTGTTTTGGCGACTTTCCCGGGCGCTTGACATAGACCCCGTCGTAAGACCATCCCGGTGCCAGCTCTAGTGCCGTATCTGCAACGGCCATGCAATGTTGGGCGAGCGTTCTGCCGCCATGGCCTCCCTTTCGGTGACTTGCCGGATGTGTCTTGTGGGCAGACAGGGTTTGCCAGATCGCCATGAACAGGGTGACGTAGGCCGGATTCGTGGTCTTGTTCGCCTCGATCCACTGCCTGACCCGCTCACTTTCAATGGGAAGGCATTCCTTTGCCTTTGCGCGCCTGGCCGGTGGCGCCAGGATGGGTACGGGTCCAATCGAGGACTGGACACCATTAAAGCTGCCGCCCTGAAGTTTCATCTGTGCCAGCGACCGTTCAAGAAGAATCAGCCCAGCTGTAATAAGAACACCCATCACGCAGCCGACCAGGGTTACATACGCCCCGTGGACCATGTTCGGAATGTTTTCCCAGAACCAGACCGGGTCCGTGAACAGGGTGTAGAGGTTCATCGCAACCCATATGGTCGCAAAGACGATGAAGGTCGCTTTGACGATCGGATTTCTGGGGTTCATAGAAAGGCTCCTGCTGCTTGTGGCGCGGTCGTTGGTTTGGATTGCTTGGGAACGGGCTTGCCGTCCTTGTCTTCCATGGTGGTCCTGCAGCCGTCCGCATAGCCGGTGCAGCCCCAGAAGTGGGATTTGGCTCCCTTGATGCGCCGCATGGGCTTGGCGCATGTCGGGCACGCCACCGTCGCACCATTGCTGAGGCTCGTGCCGGCACTGGCGGCGACCGCATGGCCGTTGTCGTCATTCATGGTTTTCTTGCACTCGGCTTCCCGATTTGTGCAGGCCCAGAACCAGCCGTTCCTGCCCTTGATGCGCTTCATCGGACTTTGGCAGGCGAGACACGTGACCGGGTTGCCGGAAGCGTCCAGGGAGTTGCGGCGTGCAGCTTCCGGGTCATCGATGAACACGAAGTCGAGCTTGAACTCGTCGTTCATTTTCAGGCTGGCAGCGAACCGGGCCTTCTTCTTGGACAGAAAGCCTTCCAGGGTCGGCGTTTGCCGGTCGACGAGCAGCTGCGCAATTTCTTCATCGCTGAACATGCGGCCGGCGATCTCGCGCCAGAGCGCAAAGCCGCAGTTAGCCTGGCAGACATAGGTAGGGCCGCCAGATACCATGCCGGCACCACATTTCGGACAGCTGCAATCGGCCAGTAGTGCCAGTGCTGGTGCTTTCTGTCGGATCGCATCGATGATATTGCGGGTCAAATCGCCGATTTCGCTCATGAAAGCATCGCGTGCGTAGTTCCCCGCTTCCATCTGGCGCAGCTTCTGCTCCCATTCGCCTGTCAGCCGCGGCGAGGTCAGGGCATCGACACCGTTTCCATCGAGAAATTCTACCAGGTCCATGCCTTTGGCAGTCGGCACCAGCCAGTTGTCATTGCGATCGACATACGGCTCCTTCGGCTCGCCGCGACCGTCTACACGATTAAGCAGGCCTTCGATGGTGGCCGCTCGGGTGGCTGGCGTGCCAAGGCCGCGCTCCTTCATTGCGTCGCGCAGATCATCATCGTCGACCAGCTTGCCCGCATTTTCCATGGCACCGAGGAGCGTCGCTTCGGTGAAGCGAACAGGCGGCTTCGTCTTGAGATCCTTGATGACGATTTGCTGATTGGTGACCGTCTCACCGGGCGTGTAGACACACAGGGCCGGAGACTTGCCATCGTCATCAAGGTCAACGCCATAAACAGCCAGCCAGCCTTTGGCGGTCAATACCTTGCCGCTGCACTTGAAGGATTCACCTGATACGACGGTGATCCGGGTCGTGTGCTGGTATTGGGCCGAAGGGAAGAATGCAGCGATGAACCGGCGCACGATCATGTCGTAGATCTTCGATTCGTCCGCGCTCAGGCTGGCAGGCTTCAGCCCGGTCGGCACGATGGCGAAGTGGTCAGAGATTTTGCTGTTGTCAAAAATGCGTTTTCCCGCATTCATCCAGCTGTTGGTCAAAATGGTGCGCGCATGCGCCTCATAGGCCGTGTCTGCAAAAGCAGTCAGGGTTTTGACCACGGTGGGCACATAGTCTTCCGGCAGTGCCGTCGAGTCGGTGCGGGGGTAGGTGGTCGCCTTGTGCTTCTCATAGAGTGCCTGAGCTATATCGAGTGTCTTCTTTGCCGAGAACTTCAGCCGCTTGTTGGCTTCCCTTTGCAGCGATGTCAGATCGAACAGGCGTGGTGCCGCTTTGGAGACGGGCTTGGATGTGTCGGTGACGGAACTGGGCACGACACTGCGACATTTGGTGGCGACCTCCTCTGCCCTGGCTTTCACCGTGAAGCGGTTGGACAGTCCATCCTCGCCCTCTTCCTTTGCGTTCGGATTGAACCATTTGGCGACATAGGCGCCGGCCTGTACGCCAAAGGTGCCATGTACTTCCCAGTAGTCCTGCGGGACAAAGGCGCGAATCTTCTGCTCCTGGTGCACAAGGATGGCCAGCGTCGGTGTCTGGACGCGGCCGGCGGCCATTACCTGCCGTCGGTGCGTCTGGCGACCACGCAGGTCCGATATGCCGCGTGAGCCATTAATCCCGACAACCCAGTCAGCTTCGCTGCGGCAGCGGGCGGCATCGCTCAGGTTGTCATAGGCCGAACCCGGCTTCATCGTGCGATATGCATCCCGGATGGCGTCTGGAGTCATGGATTGCAGCCACATGCGCTTCATCGGCTTGCTGCAGCGTGCCTTTTCGAAGATGAGCCGGAAAATCAGTTCGCCCTCGCGGCCGGCGTCACAGGCATTGACGACGCAGGAAACATCGGACCTGCCCATCAACCGCTCAAGAAGGAGATATTGGGCCTTGCTTGGCTCCAGCACTTTCGTGGCAAACCTGGCCGGGATGATTGGCAGGGAGGACAAATCGCGGCCCGTTGTCGCTGCCTCGGGTGCAAAGAGTTCGACTAGGTGGCCGATCGCGCAGGAGACAATGGCGGTATCGCTCTCCAGCCAGTTCTGCACCTTGCTGAACCCGCCGAGTGCGGCGGCAATATCCTTGGCAACTGACGGCTTTTCCGCCACGATCAGCATCTTATTCATGAACCGAATACCTTTAAAGTTGCATAAAAAACAAGCCAAGACATTTGCATGGTCTTGGCTTCTTCACGGTTGGCTCGCCTTGCTAGTGCCGGCTACCGGAACTCGCGCGCAGCCTTTCAACGCGCCCATGTTCGTCAGCGCATTGGTCGTCGCAGAAAGGCTTGCCGCCCTCGACTTCGGCTTCGCAGCGGCCGTTGTGGCAGACACCAGTCGGTGACAGATGCCGGATCGCGAGGCTGGCCTGGGCCGCTTTTACACCACGCTCGATGAAGGCTTCGTTGGCAGCATCGGAATCGTCGCAAACGTCTGCCATGACATCAGCCTTTCGCGCCGGGACCGTTGAGAAGCTCAGCCATGATTGCTGCCGAATCGATGCCAGCCGGGACGGCAGCTTCTGGCGGCGCTTCGCGCCGAGGCGCCTTGCGGGTGCCCATTTGCAGCATTTCGGCGACCCAGAACGGCGCGATCTTGATCAGGCCGGAATCCGGGGTAACAGGACCGGGGAAATCCTTCGCTTCGATATAGGGCAGCTTCGACACCGGCGCAATGCCGGTTTCCGGGTCGGGTGCGCCAAGCGCTTTGACATCAAGGCGGTATTCGCCCTGAACCTTGATTGGCAGGCCGCGCGTAAGCGTGTTAGCCAGCGGCTCCAGATTGCGGCCGTACCAGCGAATCGGGATGCTCTTGTCCGGATCTTCCGTTTGACGCAGCAGCACCACCAGCCGGTCGTTCATCGGCTTGCCTTCGGCATTGACGCGGTTGCGCTCGAGCGACTTGGCTTGCACGAAGCCGGCCAGCTGGACGGTGTTGGTGGCATTCTTGTTAAGTTTCAGGACGCGCCAGTCGACGCTGTTCATGCGCTCTTCCTTCGCCGGCACGTCACCTACGACTTTTGCAACCGCTTCAATCGCAGCCGGTAGGCCGGAATCCTTAGCCGCGGCATGCACCTTGACCGACCACTTGCGCATCACGTCTTCCGCGAAGCGCTTGTCCATGTGCATGAGGTTGGGCGACTCGAAGCGAATGCTCTTGGCGCGCACGATGCGCACGTCGCTCTCGCGGGCGCCGATGAAATGGCAGTAGGCCATCACCAGATCCCACTCCTTGAGGTCGCGCGGCAGCGGCGCTTGGCGGGGGTCGAACTCGACGGGCAGCATGTGGTTTTCGCTGGCGGTCTGCTGGATGAAGCATTTGCCCTCGCCTGGCATGCGCAGCACGCCGACGATCCATCCTGAATTAAGCATGCCGTTCGGGTAGGAATACGAATCGGCATTGCGCTTGGCGTCCATTGGAAGCACGGGAACTCCTAAATATTATTAGTCGATAAAACCCCAAAACGGGGCCAATTATGAGACAAGCAGCCCACTGCAAAGCGACGTCCGAAAGCGGAATGTTGTCCTACGTAAATAATTATACCGAACACATCCGTGTAATACCAACATTGGTTAAAAATGATTTCTTATTTCGGATGCGCAAGAGGATGCTGTCTCGATCAACCACGAGTAAACCTAGACAAAAGGACAAGGGACTGTGGTGAAATCGCAGTATTAATCACAACATGCGGTAGAATACTGAGTGTATTCATGCGCGCACGATTCCGTCAGTATCGAAGGATTGTTCGATAGAGAATCGGCAGCGCTTACAACCGTATTTGAATTGAGAGAAAACTATGCCCAGAAAAGTAACTGCAAAAGCCCCGGAGGCGGCGCCCCATCCGGTAGCCAGAAAGACCGGCAAAGTTGGCCGTCCTCCACGCATTCGCGAGCCTGAAATCCAGGCTTCGCTGATTACTGAGTCACCGGACGTCAATTTCGAAGAAGAACAGAGCGAAAGTGGCGAACGAAAAGTTGAAGGCAAGCGATTGATCACCCTTATCAAGAGGACGCTGATCGATCGCAATCTGCCGGATCGCCATATTGCTGACCTGATGGGCGTGACGACGATCTACTGGAATTCCATGTGCAATGGTCACCGCAAGATCAAGTCGGTTGGCAAGGATAAGCTGGAGCGCGTGGGCCAGTTTCTCCACATCCCGACCGTCCAGGTGATGATTCTGGCCGATTATTTCGAGCCAACAGATTTCTATGCCAAGCGCACACTGGAAGATGAACTCGGGATGGCGCTGGAATCCCTTCAGGCTGATCCCAACTGGGTAGCACTGGCGCCGTCAAAGGCGGAGTGGGAGCAGCTGCCGGTCGCTACCAAAATCCTGATCGTCCTGCTGTTCGAACGTGAATCCGGCAGGTCCTTCATGAGTAAGCTGCAAATGGAGCATCCTGCTCTTGCAAAGAAATTGGGGATGGAAGACAAAAAAGAAGCCGCCTAATCCGTGACGACGTAAAAAAACGCCACCGGTCGAAAAGACGGTGGCGTTTCTGCTTCTGATTAGAACTCGAAAGCGAAATGCTGTTCGAGCGGTTGGCCAACAGGCGTTGGCGTTGGCAGGATGGTTTCTGCTTGCGCCGGCGCTTCGGGCTCCAGTGCGTCGAGCGATTGCTGCGCTGGGGCTTCTACCGCCATTTCGACATCGAGCGGATCAAAACGCATGGATTGCTCTGCCAGGATGTTCTCCGGACGGGAACAGTACTCCAGCAGCGCACTGATCTGCATGAACTCCAGTCCTTCAATGGCGCCGGTCTGAGGCATTTGCTGCAGTACCCGGTCACATGCTTCGCGTAGGTGCTCGAATTTCGGTGATAGGATGCCCATCGAATCTGCCTTCTGGCGAATCCGGCGGACAAGGCCCAGCACACGCGAGGTCGTCCTTCCACCTGCCGCGCCTTTCCATGACTTCTTGACGTCCTCCGCAATTTCCAGAGCTGCCTGACCTGGCAGTCCATTGACTTCGGTATGCAGCGCGTCATCCTTCCCAAAGAACTGGGAGGACTGGATCTGCGTGGCAGACATGGCAAAGCGAAGCAGCTTGTCCAGGTCGGACGTCTTCGGCGCATGGTTCCGAATCAGATCAGCGCGGGTCAGGCCCGGTTTGATCTCGACAGCGTTTTGCGGATTGGCCGCCCACTCCTCGATGATGTTGGGCAGCGTCTGCAGGAACTCGGCCTTCTGCGTCTGGAACGTATCACGCAGCAGCTTCAGTTCATCCGACACCGCTTGCGCGCGGTCCAGGGGAACGAAGTAGCCGCGCACACGATTGTCGACGCGCCGGGCTGCACCAACACGCAAGATGATGCGCTTGGCATCCGTGCGAGCCTTGGACACCCACGAGAACGTGCCGGGCGGGAGCATCTTGCCGACTTCACGAATGAAGTCGTCTGCTTCCAGGGTACGTTCTCCGGTGGAGCCGCCGATGATGATGTCGACCAAAACCATGTTGCTCAGTACTTGTGTGATATCCATTATTTCCCCATTCAAGAGTTGGAACTTCAAAGGAAGGCGCTTGCGTTGGCCCTGATACATGGGTAATGGCGAACAGGGAAAAACAAAACCCCGGTCGCTTGGAGGCGAACCGGGGCTGGGGGGGGGGTGGGGTTGGGGTTGGGGTTGGTACATCATCAAATCACAATTTCCTCGACTTCGAGCTCGATGGCGATCAGGCCATCTGTTGACGGTGCACCAAAGTCGAATTCGTCGATCATGGCGTCTGAGCGTAAGGCGAGCATCAAGCGCGAATCGTCGAATGAAGCTGTGCTTGGGGTGACGGCAAACATGGGAATCTCCTCAAGTGGTGACCCGCAACGGAGCCGAATGGATGGAATGGAAAATTGAGAACGGTGGCCCGCGAGACCCGTGTGGCCGAAACTGATACCAGGACATGCGCCACAAGCAGTTGTAAGACGGGCAACTGCAGTTGGAATGGCTGGATGAAAAAGAGAAAAGCCTTGATACCGGGAAGGTATCAAGGCTGGTGAGAGTTAGAAATCGAGAATGAAGCCGGGATCGGCCGCATTGCTTCCTTGTGCATTGACCTGTTGGAAAAACTTCAGATCCTGCTTTTGCTGGCGTGTCGCCGGCGGTGGCTGGACGGGCGGCGCGGACGGTGAAACCGCCCTTGCCTTCTGCCCCAGTGTTCGTAATCCTTCCGCGATGACTGACTGCTCCACATTGGAAGGATCATGCTGGTATGCCTTGCCTGACCTTCCTTCAGTCCAAGCTACGGCAAACTTGTAGGCTGCTTCCCTGCTGGCGAACTGCCCAACATAGAAGTAGTCGTCCCTTACCTTTTTCCGCGCGGTGTCCAGCCCATAGCCAGCAGCTTTCTGGTCGACCGTCCATTTCTTGTTGAGTGAACCCCAGAAAATGGTGTCTGCCTGGCCTGAGGATTCATATCCCCAGGCCTTCGGCACTGCACCTGACCCCTTTCCAGCATTGGGGTTGACGTACAGCTTGACCATCAGGCATCCGTGACGATGGTTTCCCAGAGATCCTGCACCGCCTTGCGTTCAGCCGCGGAACCGAAGTCCAACAGCGTCATGTTCAGCGACTCTGTGAAGGCCGTTTTGCTATCCATGCCGGTAACATTGAACAGCTTGTAGCTCATGCCCCAGTTAAGCAAGTTGCGGGTAGTGATCGTGAATTCCAACGGTTCACCATTTGCACCTGCATCCTCATTAATGCCGAGGAACAGGGAGCGGACCTTGCCGGCCAGTCTGGACATTGCGGTTGCAGCGACGTCAGGCAAACCGACCTGGTTCATCAGCAGCTCCTTTTCTTCTTCTTCCGATAGATAGCTCGCGTTGATCACGAAAAACCGGTCGGTCGAGGCGATGTTCTGCCGCTTGGTGCCTTTATACAGAGAAGCACTGCCGCCGTTGCCGCCAGCGGAACCGCGCCCATTGGTATTTGCGGTAGCCGCCACCAGAGCGCCCGGTGCGATTTTGACCCGCTCCCCCGTTTCCGGGACAACGATGTCATCACCATCCAGAACACAGTTCAGGCTCATTGCAACCGTAGGCAGCAGTTGGTCCGACTCGTCCAGCACCAGAATGGCGTTCGGGGTGCGAGCCCAGCGAAGCACGGGTCCGTCGACAAACGTCATCTCAGGGCCGACGCCGGTATTGCGTTTGATGCTAATTGCCAGTTTTTCGATAGCCTTTGCGATGCCCTGAATACCCTTCTCCAAGATTCCAGCGTCTTCCACCAGCTCGTCCTTGACGATCGAGCGGCAAAGCTTCCAGGAGCCGAATAGTTGTGCCTGGTCGGTATCCTCGCTGCACTGGGTGCGAAACAGAGGACGGCCGGTACGGGCTGCAAACTGCTTGACCAGCTCGGTCTTGCCACATCCCGTAGGTCCGAAGATCATCAGGTTTCGTTTCATCTTCGCCTTGAAGAAACCATCTGGCAGGGACGCCGCGGCGGCCCAGACCATCATGCGGCGGAGGTTAGCGATCGTGAACTTGAAGCCATCAATGATCGCCGGAGTATCGGCTGTCGAGCCAAAAACCTTAACTTGGGTTTTTGCAAACGCCGGGTCGTCGAGACCAAAAACGTCCTTGACTGCCTTTTTTTCGATTGCTTGAATTGCTGCTTGAATTGCTGCTTGCATGTGTGTTTGCCACGTCGGTTTTCCCGAGCGGTTCCATAGTGAGTTGGGATGCGGCTAAGCCGCGAAACGCAGGTCATTGCGAAGACCTGGCCCAAGGTAATGACTCACATACAAACACAAAAAAGCCAACGAGCTATGTCGGCTGTAAATAAACTAATGAATGTGCTGCGTCGAAGATTTTGAAAGCCCTACAGACTCGCAAAGTAAATTTCCATAAGCAACGATTGAGCTGAATAGTTTTGAAAAATGACTTTCGAGAGCATAAAATGGGTAGGCGGTAAATACGTTAGGTTCAACTATATATACGATACTTGAATTAGTAATTTTTTTAAATAGATGACTAATCGAAATTCGTAACTCATCAAACTTCTCGCTCTTTAAAGGGATTCCAGCGGGCTCGAAAACCTTGCTAATGAAGGAGTCGATGTCAGTCAAGTTTCCTCCCTGATGAACAATCACATGACGAAGTTGACCGATCAAAATTATTTGGTAATGCAAATTAATATTGAGGGCATTATCTGTTTCGAGACTTTTAAAATTTGGATATATTTTTCGAATCTGTTTTAATATTTCGAATATGCTCTTTTTTTCTTTTATTCTTGTATAGTGCCATTCGAAATCTTTTTCATGCAATTCGGAAAAAAGTATGTTTCCGAAGTCGAGCAATGGCCAAGTATTTTGATCACGATGCCCACAAAAGGCATATACGTGTTTTATAAGGCTTTCAAGTGCTTCGTATGCTTCCGCGAGCAGCCATTGATACTGCTTATTTAGCCGAAGAGTAACATCTATCTTTCGAATATCTAGAGTCCTTACAGTGTCGCCAAATTTACACTGGTCGCCAGTTTCGGCATGAAAGAAATGCATTTGATGCATCGATACATCGGAAAGATTTGTATTTAAAAATTCATTTCGATACTTTATTGGATTATGTAATATGTCAAGTTCTCGCTGTGCAGTTTGAAATGCAGTACGGTGGTAAAACTCGATCTCGGTTAACGTTTTGGCGAACCGGTCATAAATTTGCTGGATGTCCATTGAAACCTTACTGCTCTTATCGTCCCATCAGCTTCTCATGAAAAACACTTTATTTCAATAATGCAATATATTCTGTTTGATTCGTCAGGTTCAATGTGTACGTTGAGACCTAGGAAAGAGAAACCCCTCATTCGAAAATGAGGGGCGAGTTGCTAGTTATACAAATGCCGCTTCAAGCGCTCCGAAAACGGCTTCGGCAAGCTGGTGCGGATTGGTGGCCACGCCGAAAGCAGCGGACAAGCCGCGGTAATGATGCTCGTACTCTTTGTCGATCAAGACAAATCGCACTTCAACTCCGAAACGTTTTGCTTCCTGAATGGCGGCTTCCAGAACGTTCAGGTCACCCGGATCACCATCTGTTGTGACACAGAGGATCTTCCGGCTTTCCTTTCGGTCCATGAGGCGTTTGAGCGCCCAGACGACTGCCAGATGGGTATTGGTGCAATCCCGGGCCGCCGCGGTGAACAGATTCAGGGTTTTGGCCCAGTCTCCGTCCATTTGCTGCCATTCGCGCACCGAAGTGCTGTAGCTTGCCAGGCCAAAAGGAATGTTGGCGTTATCGCAGACCTCGCCAGCGGCAACTGCCACCCGCCCAGCCGCCTCACGGCGCGTGATGTTCCCGAACAGCTCTCCCATGCTTGCGGATTCGTCGTTCAGGAAATACAGGCAAGTGTCGAGTTCCTCGCTGCGGTTCTTCTTCTGAAAAACCCGCAAGTCGCCAGTCGCTACCCGCGCCACCTTGTTCGGCCGCAGCCGTCCTTCAGTAGAACTAGATCGCTCCACCATTGAATGCGCCTCGAGCAGTTCCTCCATCTTCAACGCCAGAGTGGCCGCCGTCGATCGTGCTGCGCTTCGCAACTGGGCCCGATGTTCCGGGGTCCTGACGTTGGTCGGTGCTTCGATTTCCCGCATTTCGTTGGTATGGCTACCACCGGATGCTTGTTGCATTGCCTCGTTCCCTTCGCATAAAACATCTTCCAATCCTTTGCCATAATTGCCGGCGTCGTCATCGGTTGAATCGAGCACATCAGCGATTGCCTGTTTCAGGTTATCGTGGGACGGCTCGTATGCAGCTGAGTCTGGTCCCTGATTTCCACCATCCGATCCATCGGCGCCGGCGGCATCGTCGGAGCCTTGGTCGCCAGCACTGCTGTCGCCGGAGGTATCCTGACCATCTTGATTGCCTTGGTCACCTGAATTTCCAGGAGCGCCTTGGACATCCTGACCGCCTTGATCGCTTCCGTCACCTTGGTCGTTCTGGCCATCCTGATCGTCCGGGTCTTCCTGGTCGCCAGTCTGGTCCTGATTTCCCTGGTTGCCCGGTTGCCCTTGATCGGGGTCGCTGCCCTGATTGTCGGGATCGCCCTGGCCCGTTCCGTCTTGCGGCGGTGGTGGAGGCGGTTCCTTGGCTGCCAGCTCCAGCAGTTCCACAATACGCTTCGACGCTTCTGCCGCGCCTTTTGTATCTGCCGCATGAGCCGCTTTCAGCGCTTCAACCTTAACCCGGGAAGTCAGTTTTGTTCCGAAGGTTTTGATTGCCAACTTCCGGTACTCCACTGAAAACCCCTCAAGACATTTCTGGCCAAGCAGCTCCGAACGAAGCTCCGTAACCAGCCAGCCAAAGAGAATTTCCGCAGGGTGTAACGCTGCAGGATCATCGCCAGGACCAGTGAAGATGCCCCGCTGAGTGAGGATCTCGATTCCTTCCCGGATTACCTTTTTCGAGCCACCATACGACCTGGAGGCCATAAGCTCTCCACGCGCATCCTCCAGCGGGTTCGTCAACCGTCCGGCAAGGCCAGGCGGGAGTTTGAGGCTGAAGTCCGTGTTATTGCCATGGCAGAGGATTTCATGCGCTACCAAGGCGCGGAGCAGAACTGCGTCCTCTTCCGTTCCGGTTGCAGCCATGTTGCTAAGCCTCATCACCAGCCCTTTTTCGTTCTGGGGGTCCGGGCCGATCGAGGCGGTTGGCATGTTGCTCCATTCGATGCGAATGGGCCTGCCTGCACGCTTTACCTCGTCAAGAAGCAGGTAGGTGTACAGGTACAAATGCCGCATTGAAGCCTTCTGTGTTGCGTGTGTCATTAACATCTCCTTAGTGAACAAAGATGGCCATCGTGAAGAATCACGTTCGCCTGATAGGGAGATATGTCAGACAGAGAATTAGAAGCCGGTGAGTTTTTTAGGTTGTATGCCAGCGCAGTGTCGTACCACATGTCCTAGCTTCGAGGCAGGACACATCCTGTAACGTCGGTTACCAGCCAAGGCTGGTTTGCAACGGTCACACACGGTTAAATGACTCCACACCAAATGGAGGTAGTGATGAAAAAATTTCTTACCGGAACGGCAGGCCTGCTCGCTGGCGCAACGATGCTCATTGCAGCAACGCCAGCAATGGCCAGGACCGATGTGCTCGTGCAGGCTCATTCCCCAGTAGGATATGGTGTGCAGCGCATCGACTATGCTCAGCGCCGCCCCGTGTACGAAGATCACCATCGTCAACAGGCTCAGCCGCAACGCAGCTTCCACGAGCATGGTCGCTACAACGAACATGCGCGGCCTATGTATCGCGACCATAATGACTATCGAGGGCGTGCCATCCGCTATCAGCGCCGGGACAGTGACGGGGATGGCGTGCCGGACCGGTTGGATACGCGTCCGCAAAATCCTTACCGTTATTGATCCCATTGCAGATCAATGAGAAGGTTCGACAGTCTCGGCCGCAATCGCAACCTCTTAACAACCGCTAATCGATAAGGCTGCGAATAACTTTTCCCTTAAATTTTTTGAAATATTGGGAAAATTTTATAAACGTAAGCTAAGCAGCTTTCGCGGGTCGGCTGAGGCTATCGAGTGCGTCAGCAATACGGCTTAGCCGCATTGGCATGAGAATCCACTGGAGGACAGCCATGCCGCCAAAGAAACCGATAAAAAAACCACCGGGACTACCGCCAGTCATATAAGTAAGTATTAGGGCGCATACCAAAATCGCCGAAAGGATACCGATAGTGCCAATTCCGTTATAGCCTACCATTTTTTTCTTGCTTTCTTTTTCGATTTTCCCGTTGTACTCTAATGCACCAACCACATGCTTCGCACCTATTTTTCCAAGGGAGATTCGAACATGTTTGCCTATTGCTTCCTCCATAAAACTACCCATGTAATCACTCCATACGATGTCGGTGTAGCGCGAGCCGCCAACTTCAATGAACGCAACATGGCTAACGCCTTGGGATTGCGTGAAATTTGAGTAACGTTCGAATTGTCCTTCAATGATGACTGATTTCATATGATTTCCTTGCTTTAATATCCATGCCGGCCTCATTCTTTAACGCCGGCAAACGTTTGAAAATTGAACTAAACTGGCCTGGTGAGGTTGAATCACTAACTGGAATTTATTGATGCGCATGAAGTACTACCTCACCATTCCGATTTTGACTTCAGAAATGAGCCCTATTTGGCTGACTTCTCGATTATCATGATGGATACAGCTAATTGCGTTGCACTGGCACCAGATTCACCGTATTGCTGAAAAGAGACGATATGCCAACCCAACTTGGCAAGAGAAGGAATTGTGCCTTGCTGTCCGTTACCGCAAACATATTCCATTTTGTCGTTGATCACTGCCGTAGCTGGAGTCGTCAGCAATGGATAAGAGGCAGTTTTGCATACGGTAGCATCAGTCGTCTGTGCAATAGCAGCGGACGTTAATAGTAAAGCGGCAGTGAGAATTGATACTTTTATCATTGTTCGAATTAAAATTACAGGTTAATGAAATTTGCTTTAGTTAAAATCGTCTTCTGTTGGATTCAAATCCTCCTCCGAATTTGCAATAGTCCAAAGCATCGGTTTTTTTAACGAATGACTTATCGCCATATCGTTGCTTGCATTTCAAGCATAGATGTACGGCTCCTCTGGACGATTCTGTATATCGCCATGTTTCTGAACTTGATTTCTTGCAACCATCGCAGATCCTTGTACCTTCGATCCGTGAACCGCGTCGGCTAATAAGGATGAGAGAAAGGCCAAATTGATGGGCGGTTCTTTTGTGCTTTTTTAAGTATCTTCTTTGCATTTTATCGTCGCACATGTCGCAAGCCACAATAACCTTTTTAGCATTTAAACGTTCTACTGCCTTCGCGGCCTTATCTTCGCGGCGCTTTAACCCTTCTAAACTATGAGCCCTTTGAATATGTCGATCTAAACGTCCTGAGGCGATTACATGTTGGCAATGAGGGCAAATGACGGGCTGAGAGGTACTTTGTTGTGTTAAAGGAACCGCAATAACTGAGCGCTTGTCTCTAATTAAATAAACTTTGGACAAATTCATTTCCTCCAAAATCAGGCGGATTTATGCTTTCCCTGCCGGAAAAACATAAAGGGCTTTCGCCACTGGAAATTCCTTGACCAGCGGGTGCGCAGTGCCGATCGCACCATCAAGGAACGGGAAAATATCGACCATCGATTCCTTGGTTTTGGCATCGACATAGATGTTGGCGGCATACATGTCGAACTGCCACATGAACAAGTGCCAATATTCGTCATTCGGCGGCGCAAAGATATTCAACTCGTTATTGCGCAGGGCCGCATCCAGCGATAGCAGCATCGACTGGATGGGAATGCGAGGCGGTTCCCTACCGTCCATTGAGGCCGGGTGGACAAAGTTGGGAATATTGAAGTCGGGCAGAAAGTCGTGATCCATAGTTTTTAGTTGGTTAATTTATATTTATCGGCTGCCAGGCAGCGTTCTTAAGTCATATTCATGCAGCAAGGGCTGGCGCCGGCTGCGCCTCCTTTATGAGCGCCGTGTTTCCCGCCTCGATATCATGCCGGCTCAGTGCGATGCCCCAGAACAGAATCCGGGTTGTCCCGGTTTGCTCGCCGCTATCGCCATCCACATTGCCGAATCCGCGGAGATCAGCATCGCGTTCGGCCAGGGTGAAGCCGTCATGGCAGGTCACCATCAACTGCAGGCGTTCCTGAGCCGCTTCTTCCACATCATTAGGTGTGTACATAAAGAAGTATCCTTTTCCGCCTTTACGGGCCAGCCGGCCTCGCAGCTGGTGCATCTGGGAAGTCCCGAACCGTTCAGGATGAACGACTACGACTGCGCGCAGCGATGGCAGCGTTATGCCGACCTCAATGACCGTGGAACTGATGAGGACGTCCAGTGCACCCGCCTTCATCTGGTCGATCACTGAATTTTTCTCGTCGCCGGACATTTTCCCGTGCAGCATGCCCACGCGGCCAGTCATCTTCGCGCGGAAGCGGTCGAAAGCGGCCTCCACGGATGCGCGTTCCCCGTCACCCTTGTCTTCTGCGAGCGGATAGACAACGGCGACTTGGCCGCCCTTGCCGACGACCGTATTGACGAACTCGAACAGCCTAGCGCGGTCCGCCTTGGGCACAACGCGAGAGACAATTTCTTTTTTTACCGGGCATTCACGCAGGGTCGATAAGGCCATGCCGCCGAACTGGACCAATGCAATCGTTCTCGGGATCGCGGTCGCGGTCGCTTCCAGGAAATTGGTATGGTCGGACAAGAGTGCCTGCTTCTGGCCGACGCTCATTTTCTGCTGCTCGTCGATGATTACTAGGTCGAACACCAGTCCATGCTTGGTCGCTTGAGCCAGCACGGCCGTGGTACCCACAATGATCCCATCGCCTACCTTGGAACCGGATACCACTTCGGTCACCGGCACTTCAGGGAAAAACCCGCGTATTTCATTGGCGATC
The DNA here is from genome assembly GCA_963522035.1 of uncultured Noviherbaspirillum sp. GTDB lineage: Bacteria > Pseudomonadota > Gammaproteobacteria > Burkholderiales > Burkholderiaceae_D > Noviherbaspirillum_A. Next base: position 47,165 of record CAUQYP010000006.1, read on the forward strand.
TGCGGCACGAGTAGCTGGTTGGGCGCGATGATGGCCACCCTCGCGCCGGCGCAGTGCGCTGCAGCCGCAGGAATCATGAAGCTCAGGGATTTACCGGTTCCCACGTCGCCGGAAAGAAGGCGGTTCATGGGAAATGGCGAACGCAGGTCTGAGATGATCTCGCCGATTGCGGTGTGCTGGTCGGCGGTCAGGGAAAACGGCACACGAGCTATCAGGGTGGCCACGGCCTGCCGATTGATCGGGATGAGTGAGCCGGAGACCGGGAAGCGGGCCTGGTTGCGTTCAGCCCGATTTAGGATCGCCTTGATCGACAGTCGTTTTGCAAGCACGAGCGCCCTTTCGGCCAGCACAAGCGACGCCGGCTGGTGGAGGTGGCGGAGCAGGTCGACCGGATCGGACAGACCGGTGAAGGCGCGGAAGTCGGACTCGCGCATGCCCAGCTGCTCCAGCAACAGGCAGGCTGCCATGTCCATCTGTGAAAGTGCTCTGGCAACCGCATCGGAAACAGACGAAGCCTTCACTTGCCCAGGCTTCCCCACATAGATCGGGCAAATACGTCCTCGCTGATCGGCGGGGATCAGCTCGGGCGAAGTGATCTGGCGACGGCCTTTCCACGTTACGACCTCCGCATAAATATGCAGGGAGTCGCCGGGGACAACGCTCTTCCAGTCCTTCGCTGTACCGAACACCACAATGGTGATTCCTTCGCCGCGGCCGTCGACCGCCCGCATGTTGAGGCGGTGCGTCCTGTCCCAGTCATTCGTCCCCTGCCCGTTCTTGTCGAACATTTCCTGCTCGGTAAGCGTCAGCACGAGGTAGTGCTTTTGCTGCTGGTCCGGCACAGGAAGGATGTGAAGCGGGTCGAGGAAGTCGCGGTATTCCTTGGGCGCACAGAGGAGACACTCGGGAACCGAGGTGAATCCTAAACGTGTGAGCCGGCCGAGACTGTCAGACATGGAGAACGGGAAATGTTGTGGTATTGCATTATATTTGATAACAGGGAAATATAATACTGATTTTGAATAAAAACCCCGATTGGCCGTAGCCGGATCGGGGTGGGTGCAGCTTCAGGCGGGAGCCAGATGCTGCATGGTTTCGGGAAGGAATTCCGCAATGGTGCGGGGCCTTCGCCTGCGAGGATGAATGAGTTCATCCCATTTCATTGCCTTAGCCGCCTTCCATAGTGCGATGTCTTCCTCGAACGTGTGGACTTCGTTGACACGTTCCCAGCAGACGCGGCGATGCGAGCCAAAATCCCAAAACACCGGGATGACGTTATCCAAACGGCCTTCGGATTTGGCTTTCAGGGCAACGCCCATAACGTCGCCGGCATGGGGATTATCGACCGGGAATTGCGGGGTATTTGCCCATGCGCGAGGATCGGTAAAATCGATGACCTGGCCACCGATGGGTTTGCCCCAGTTGTCCGGATGGCTCATGCGATTGGGCCAGCGCTTGGCCCCTACCCAGGTTCCTACTCTGTACATTGTGCATCTCCTGAAATGGTGGATGCCGGGCTTTTGCGTAAGCCTGGCGATCAGGAGATGCGAAACACGGAGAGACAAATTAGGGTTTGGGTTGTGCAATCCAAATGGGAGGACGAAAAAAACGGCCCCGGTGATGAATCGGGGCCGCTCTTAGTTTGCAGAGGCCGTCTTGGCGTCTTCTGCGTTCGGAATGGTGACTTGGACTTCCATATTCTGTTCGGCCGGTTTTGCCTCAGGTGCGCTTTCAACTGGCTTTTGAAGTTGGTGAGGTGCGCGTTTAGCAATCATGGCAGGCGCTTCTTCCTTGGTCACATACGAACCAACGATGTGCGTAAGCTTTGGCGAAACTTCGACAGCCACCCTTTTATCTAATGTGTCATATAGGCGTGACTTCACTTCGTTTTTTGTCCGGGCTACCACCAGGGTTTCGCCCGAATCCAGCGCAATGGTGACAACATAGCCATTAATCACCTTTGTTGATTTATGAATGACAGCATCAGCCACCGCCCCGACCAAAGTTCCGACAATGGCGCCAGTCAAACTGCCTCCGCTTAACGCAGCACCTACTTGCCCCATCTGATGGTCATTAATAAGGGTATAGTCAACCTGATTCATATCAACAGGCTCCAGCGAAACGACGGTGCCGTACGAGAGCGTTGTATCTTCTTTCACCTTCGCAGGGAAAAAGTCGCAAAGCAGACATGCTGAAGCATGCGTGGAAACAGCAAAGGTAATCGTAGCAACAATAAATTTGATCGATTTCATTTTCATTCCTTGATGTGAGTCCGGAAAACCATTTTTCCTGACCCAGAGTAATGACGCACAGAAACATATAATACCGGACGTATTTCCTATTGGAAACAGGAAATTGCTGCGAGTCCGCAAATAATTAGATTGAAGGGGCTGAGCGAAAAAAATCCCTACAGCACATGGCCATAGGGATCGGGTCGGTTACATGAACAGGTCGGCAAACAGATCGGGGGTCTGTGTCTTTTTCGGCATTGGACGAGATAGCTCTGTCGTCTGCTTTGAAATTTGTACGTGCGGTACTGGCATCGGAATACTTGCAGTTAACGTTCCGGTGCTGGGCAACAGTAAATCCTTCTCGCTGAGAGGTAACTCCTCGGTAAGCAGGCCCTTTACTGCGATAGTCGAAAATACTGCGCATTCCCGTGGCCAGTCCGGATTGTGAAACACCGCTTCCATGTTGCCGCCTGCCTTCTGGCGCCTTGTACACCATGCGAAGCCCGTCATGTTTTCTACCGTACTTGGGATGCTGTGTTCGCACGAACCACAGGTCTTTACCAATGCTGCATTCATCGAAATACTCCATTGTTGAGGCACTCACGTTGGCCTTATGAAGGGGAATGAGACTCAAGCAAATGGAAGATAGGGCCAGGCGCCATAGCCGACCGCGCCGAGGTAGACCGGCCAGGACCGCAACGAAATACGCCAGTCTGTAGAAGACGGCCAGCAGCTGAGAAAAACCGAGGCGAGCGCCATCCAGATCGGGGCATCAATCCACTGGAGTGTCCAGCCTTGGCTGATACGCCAATGTGCCGCAGCCATCGCCAGAGGCACACCGAACAAAGGGGCAAGCGCCAGCGGGAGCGCGTTGTACCAGGTGATATTGGAAAAACACACCGAGCCAAGCTCCATTGTTCCCGTGCGACCGCGTCTGGGAATAACGGACATCCCGACCGGTTTTGCATTAAGTATCGCGCCTGTGATCAGGTGAAGCGTCTCATGAAGGAAGACGCCAAAAAACATGAAGGCGGCAAAGAGCTGGAAACTGCGGCAGTTCCACCGTATGAGAAGCGCCAGGCCGAGCGCAGGCGCGAGGTAGTACAAAATTGGTAACTGCTCCAGCCACATCGTTCACCGCCTGTGACGTCTTACCTGCTTGCGCCGCTTGTAGGGGTGAAAAACAGGCACCCCCATCGGGGTTCGCGCGTCCATCAACACATGGGTCAAACCGCTCAAGGTAAAACCCGCTGCAATACACCAGATGAACGTCCCGTCAGTTAGTGCATGCCCCATGGTCCAGATGGTAGCGGCTATCCAGGCCATCATCCAGTGGGTAATCGTCCTATGAGGGATGAGCGAGTATCGGGTACCCCACCACGCCCATCCGGAGATTTCCATCCAGTCGGGCGAACTCGATCCCCAGACACAACCGCAAGCTAGCAGCAGGAGCTGCCAGGGCGTAAAGATGTCTCGCGCCAGATAGACAGAAGCGGCTGCGACCAGCACGCCCACGGCAAAGTGCGCCCCTTTTGAACTCAATTTGTTGCCCTCCATCTATATTTGCATACAAACCCATAACAAGTAGATATACTATCTCCGTATCTAAAAATCATCAAGGTTAATCAATGAGCAGAACAAGAAAGTCGACCTCTGTGCACATGGCGGCAACCGCGGTTATGGCTCTTGCAGCATTCGCGCCGGCACATGCCGCCGACAGCAAGGCGATCATTCGTGCCGCACTGGAGGACGGGGTGTTTTCCGGGGCAATGACGGGCGGGCTCGCGGACAAGTTCAAGACCATCACGCGCTCGAGCAGTTCGGTCCAGGCGAAAGTCGTGCTTGTCAGACGTTTCAAGGACGTCGGATGCGGCCGGCTCAAATTCACCCTTGGCCAGGACGCGGTTCCGACGCGCGAAGGCGGCTCGCAACCGTTTGAAACCACGTTCGAGTTGAATCTTTGCGCCGATGGCTCCTATCCGTCCGATGGCGTGGACCTTGCCCAGTTTCCTGTCCCGCCCCAGCCTTCTGCAAAGGATCTGAAATGAAGTTTCTACATGTTGCGGCAGCCGTTTTTGCCGTTTTTCTGGCGGCGAACGTACAGGCAGCCGGCCCCGGCTTCGATCCCGCGAAACTGACGTCGCAGCATGATGCGGGCATTGATTTCGCGAAAAGTCAGCTGGACAAATCCGCTGGAAACGTGAATCAGAACAACGCCAAGAATGCGCCTTTCTACAATCCCAATCCCAAGCAGGCGTCGGGATTCACCTCCACAGATATCTTCGGCATCGGCTCGTCGCGCATCACCGAATGCAAGACCGAAGGAAAGGGCACAGACAAGGTAGCCAATCAGGAATGCGAGGCGGTTAATTTTCTGGCCAAGAATCCAGACAATCGTAAGCGGTTCCAGATTTCTTCTAACGACCCAGCCGTGCTGGCCGGGCGTACAGCGATCAACAACGCAAAGAAGGACATGTTTTCCGACAACGGTTGTGTGCTGAAGACGACGACGACGCCGAGCCAATATCGGATTGAGTCATGCAATGACTACAACCCGATTGCGGCAATGAACTGCGTGATGGGCCGCGAAGTGGTTGTCGACAGCAAGTCAAACTTCATGTGCGACGTCACGCTCAATGCACTGGAACAGGTGAACTGCAATCGAGGCGTGTCGCCAGTCTTTGCATCCTATCCCCAGTCGTGGTCAGTAAACCGCGGTTCGGAGGTGCCGCAGTGGAGTACACGAACATTCGATATGAGCATCAATATTGACGGTGTCCCAGATCAGTTTACGCTTGACAACTACACAGTAGACAACTTCGGACAACTTTGGATCAACGATGTACTGATATTCCAAAATATCATTCCGTCTCTTAATGGCGATCTACGCTACAGCTACTTTGCATCATCAACCGAAAAGGTTTGTTTTGACACTGAAGGAGGGTATTTCTGTCAAGACCAAACTTCCTCCACTTTTTACTTCCGGGATGGCAGGGCATCGTCTTATTACGATGACGACTGTAACGCCGGTTGCCGCGGTCTAAATCCCGGTATCAATGTCACTCCCTACTTAAGACAGGGCTACAACAAGATCGAACTGGTATGCATTAATGCGAAAGCAGTTGGTCCCTGCTCAGTCTCCTTGTCAGGCAGCCGAAAAGCGGTTGTCGGCACGACCGTTTCCGATGGTTGTCAGGCATTGCGGCAGAGGACGCTATGATGAAAAGACACGTCGTTATGGCACTCATTTTGACGTTGGCGAACTTTGCGTACGCTGGCGACTGCCGGCAAACAGCGTCGGTCTGCGTTGATACCACGCCAGAAAAAAACATCGGTGGAACGATCGTCAAATTGGCTGACGTCGGGGGATGCTGGAACTTCCAGGATACGTACGAATGCGTCAAGCCCAATTCGGTGGATTACTGTGCTGCGATCCGAAATACTCCTGGCTGCTACCAGACCTCGGCGCAGGTGAAAAGCCATGCCTTCAACGGTGCGGTGATCGATCAGACTTTCACCTATCGCTGCAACGATGTCAATCTGGCTACGCCGCCCAACACGGTTCGCCTGGACGGAACGTACACGATCGTCAAGGATGAATTCAATCATACCCAGTGCGCGCCGCAGGAAAGCAATATCCATTGCCAGTTGGCCTCCCATACCTGTACGCAAGGGCCAGCAACAAGAGTGATCAACGGCCTGCCTGTCTACAAGGACTGCTGGGAATACAAGGATGAATATTCCTGCCTGATGCCGACGAAAAACGATGATTGTCAGGATCTCCGGAACAAGGGCTGCACGCAGGTTGACTCGACTTGCCTGACCCAGGACCCGAACGGATTTGGCTGCACCATGAAGCAGATCTCTTACAGCTGTCTGATCCGAAAAGGGGAAACCAGGACGGAAGAGGACTGCAGCGTGCGCCAGGTTTGCCAGAACGGCACCTGCTGGGACACGTCCTCGCCAAATGACACGGACTTTGCCCAGGTTGTCGCCATGCAGGAGGCCCTACGGGAAGCGGGCAAATACGATCCGGACGCTTCCAATCTGTTCCGGGGGATTGCGCAGGGCTGTACCAAAGGCTATATCGGTCTCAAGAACTGCTGCAAGACCGATACCGCCGTTGGTCAGGACAACAACAGTGTCATGACGCAGATGCTGATGGACGCCGGCAAGTCAGGTGCGGGAGAGGTGGCCAATCTGGGTAGCAAATATGCGTATGATTTCCTCTACAGCGACACAGGATGGCTCGGTTCAGGCAGTTCCTGCGTATCGACATTGTTTGAGCCGACTAATTTCAGCGCTTCGTTCGGCGCCTATGGATTCAGTGTCGGCGCTGCAGGAGGGACTGCGCCAACCTTTTTAGGAACGGCTGCTTCGCAAATCGGCGCGGTAGGAGGTTTTCCTGTCTATTTCAATCCCTATGCGCTTGCCTTTGCGGTGGCCATGCAGATCGTCATGGAAATGATATCTTGCGAACCGGAAGAGCAAAAACTGGGCATGGCAAGGGGAGCAAACCTGTGCACCTACGTCGGCTCGTATTGCTCTACCAAGGTACTGGGAGGCTGTGTCGAAACCAAGCAGAACTACTGCTGTTTCAACAGCAAGCTGTCCCGCATCATCAATGAGCAGGGCCGGCCTCAGCTCGGCCGCACTTGGGGTACGGCGAAAGATCCCGACTGCAGGGGCTTCACGGCCGACGAGTTTAGCCAGATGGACTGGGCAAAGATCGACATGGGCGAGTTCGTTACGGACATCATGTCCTCCGTCGTAGTGCCAGACGCAGGAGCAATCAGTAAGCGCATGACGGACAATATGACCACTAGGCTCAACAATAATCCGACAGCAAACAACCCGACTTCAACGGTAACGAAGTAAGTGAAAATAAAAAACCGGGTGGTATGCCCGGTTTTTTTTCATCTACAGCCTCCCTACCTGCCAGGTTTATCCGCCAAAAACCTCGTAGATCGTGCCCTTGTAGTCGACTTTCTGGTTCTCGCCATGGGCAGCCAGCCAGTTTTTAGCAAAGGCGGTAGCTTCCCGATTCTCAGCTGCTTCAAGACTGAACGCGGCAACGGTGCCGGCGCCGGCCTTGTCCTTGTTCCTTCCGGTATAAATCATCCACCAGGCTGCGGCCATGACGGGGTTTTTGTCCGCGCCAAGCCCCTGCTCGTAGATTTTTGACAGAAGCGCCGGCGAGTTTGGCTCTGAGGCTTGGGCAGCCTTCATCAGCCACGCATAGGATTCCTTGTAGTTCTTCTTCTCGAAGAGCATCCGACCGAGCAGATAGAAGCCAATGACATTTCCCCGGTTCGAGGCTTCGCTGGCCCACTTCCAGGCTTCCTCCCGGTCTCCCTTCGTGAGTGCATGTAGCGCCAGCCGCACCTGGGCCTGCTGGACACCTGCGCCGGTCGCCGCCTCCCTGAACAAGGCATAGGCACGGTCTTCGTTTTTCGGGACTCCCCGGCCAAAGAAATGGAGAACCGCGACGTTGTATTTTGCCAATGGATAGGATTTCGCCGACGCGACGAAGTAATTGAACGCGGCGGCGCTATCCTTTTTGACGCCCTTGCCGTTGTCGAGCATCCAACCGGCAAAGTTCTGCGCGGTCGCATTGCCCTGCTGCGCAAGAGAGAAGATTTCGCCGACAGCGGCCTTGCTGCCGGCCCGGTAGGCGCTCCAGGCGCGCAGGACTTCGGTGCTTTCCTTGGCGCCGCCCAGAACGGCCATCATCTTGTCAGCCATGCCCGGAGCATCCTGCGCCATGGTAAACGGGCTGGCGAACGCACCGAGGGCCAGGAGGGTGCGGCGTCGTGTGCTAAAAAAGTTCATAAATAATACATGTCCGATATAACTACCTGTGTTGTACATGTATAATAACACGGATGAATACCCGAATTGTATCCACTTTTGCCGCGTTAATGATGCTCTCCCACGCCGCACATGCCTTCTGCTTTGACGAAGCGGCGAGCCGCTACAAGGTCGATAAGTCCCTGCTGATGGCTATCGCAAAAACCGAATCGTCCTATCGAGCCAATGCCGTCAACGTCAATTCAAACGGCAGCGAAGATATTGGCCTCATGCAGATCAATGACAGCTGGCTGCCCAAGCTCAAACAGTGGGGAATTGACCGTGCCCGGCTCTTTGATCCCTGTACCAACATCAACGTGGGCGCATGGGTGCTTGCCAACAATTTCGTCCAGCATGGCCGAACCTGGAAAGCAGTCGGCGCGTATAACGCGCGCTCGACGGACAAACAGGAGGTATACGCCATGAAGGTCTGGAAAAACCTCAACTTAGGAAATTAACCGTGAAAACGATCATTGGAGGCGCAGCGTCCGCGCTGGCCATCGGATTTGCCCTCTATGTCGTGGCTTCGCCCGACTCCTGTACACGCGTCGACCGCGGGGCCGCACCTGTGCGCATCGCGATGGATGGGATTCGCTGGGCCGGCTACAACTGGCTCAGTGTGGATGCACGGCTCGAAATGCTCAAATACAGCATCCATGCCGATACCGGCACGCAGCGCTTCCTGTCGCAGCAGTTCTACGGCCAGCCGAACGTTTGCAAGGTAGAAAATACATGATCAAGGAACCGGACTTATTCATCGCCATCGGACACGTCGACCGTGATGCGACGCACCAGCTCAATGACCTTTTCCATGATGCGGCCAGGCGGCAGGTGTCGGATGTTCATCTGCTCTTCCAGGAAGGCAAGTGCCAGATATGCTTCCGCGCCGGCGGCGTGCTGGAGGAAGTCATCGTGGTCGACGCGCAGACCGCAAAACAGTTCGACGAAAAAATTCGGGCCCGGTCACAGATGTCGCAAGCGGACCGGCACCGTTCTCTCGATGGCCGGATGCGGCTGCGCTACGCTGATCGCAGTATCGACGTTCGCGTGTCGGTGATCCCGGTGGTCGGTGGCCAGAAAATCGTTTGTCGCCTGCTGGACCAGGCGAACGCGGCCATGGACATGGATTCAATTCGCATGACGCCCATGACCCGATACTACCTCGAGGAGCTGATCGAGGAGCCGCAAGGACTGCTTCTGGTATGCGGCCCCACTGGCTCGGGAAAAACCACCACGCTGTATGGCCTGCTCGGTGCTCTGAACGATGGCAAGCGCAACCTGATGACTATTGAAAACCCGGTGGAATATGTGATTCCGGGGATCGGTCAGGTCAACATCGACCAGCATGTCTCGTTTCCAGATGCGTTGAGAGCAATTCTGCGGCAGGATCCCGATGTCATCCTGGTGGGTGAGATTCGGGATGCGGAGACCGCCAAAATCGCTGTCAGCGCCGCCAATACGGGCCACCTGGTGCTATCTACCCTCCACGCCAATAATTCGGCGCTGGCGATCACCCGGTTGATCGAGCTGGGCGTTGACCCACAAACGCTTGCTGCAGCGTTGCGCGGCGTGCTGGCGCAGCGTCTTGTGCCGACCGTTGATCCGGATGCAGGGTTTGAATGGCAGGAACCGTCCGAGTTTGATGCGGCATGGATGGCGCTTCACGGAATTGATGCGCAAGGACTGTATTTCCCTCGCCTGGACAAGGACCAGCAGTTCACTGGGAAGACGCCGGTCATCGAGATGGTCAAAGCCGACAAGGCAGTGCGGGCCGCGATTGTTTCATGCCTGGGCGAACAGCCGATTTTCAATGCAGCCGCCCGACAGATGCAGTTCGAGACGCTGGCGCAGGCCGGCGTGCGTCTGGCTAACGAGGGAGTGACCTCCATGGAGCAGGTCCGGAAGATCGTTGGCCAGGATGCCATCCTGCCCGAAGTCAGGCGTCTGGGTGAGGTCCTGGTAGCCAATCGCTGCGCCGAACTGACGCAGATCACCGCTGCGCTCGACATTCAGGTCAAGCGCTACAAGCAGGGCCGGCTGACTCGGCTGGGAGAAATCCTGATCGAGCAAGGGATTTGCACCCTCGAGAAAGTCATCGATGCCATTGGTGTGACTGACGGCGCCACCGATTCGGCCTTCTTCTTCGTCCTGAAAGGCAAGTTGACGGAAAAGGAACTGAAATCCACCGCTCAGGAATGGAAGGCGCAGACCAAGCGCGAGTCCCTGTTTGACATGTTGGTCAACAAAGGTTTTTTGAAAAAGGAAGAATTGTATGAACCGTCGTTCGTTTCTTGTGCAGGCCGGTGCACTACTTGCGGTGCCGGCCCTTGCCAGCGCGCAGAAGATCGCCCCGTCCCAAGCCCAAATGCCGTTTCGCGAAGTGGGGTTCCGGTTAGCGGACTCGCGTAAAGTCCTGTGTTTCTTTTCTTTCACTTGCCCAGTGTGTGCGGCATACCATGCTTCCGTTGCGCAGTGGGGTGAATCCTTGCCGCCTGGATGGAAACTGGAGTTCGTACCCGTCACGTTGCCACAGCGGGAAACGGTCATTGCGGCGCGGGCATACTTTGCCGCGCTGATGGCCGATCCAGCCAAAATCTACGACTTCGTCGGTTCTGCCTATACCCAGATTCAGCAGCATGGGATGAAGCAGGACGACCCACGGACCTGGGCAGAGGCGGCGCGCATCGCGCGCATCACCCGTTTCGAGGAAAACTGGGGGAAAATTTCCACCGGCGCCGTGAAGAAGCCTTACGACGATCTGATCGCCTATCAGGTATCGGCGACCCCGAGCCTTGTCATCGGCGGCCGGTATGTCATCACCCCCGATGACACCAATGGCGATCGGGATCTTTTTTTCCGACTTGCAGCCGCAATGGTCTCAAAGAGCATGTGAACTAAAGGCAGGGCCGGGGCAGTCCTTGTTCCCAGCCCTTTCTGCCTGCTACCTCGTCAAACCCTCTACGCTCCCTCCCGTTTCTTTCCCCAGTCGTATTCTCAGCGTTCGCAGAGCCAGCACGGCGCGTTCTTTTGCTTCCATCTCGCCGCAGTTTCAAGTTCAGCGTTCAAAATTCCTGACATAGCGGTGCGTTTGGCAAACCAATAAAAAAGCGGACCAGAATAGAAACTGGTCCGCTTTCGGTTCCTGGATAACTCGCTTCTAGCGTTTACCCTTCGGAAGTCTGGGTGCGCGGCCTGGTGGGCTGGAGGCCGGCTGCGCTTCGCTCGGCCCGGCTGCTCCGGACGGTCGAGAATCGTGGGGATTGGCGCGTTCTAAGGGTTCACCCTTGGTATCTAGTCCCGCTTTACGATTCAGGCTTCCACTAATCGCAGAGCCAGCGGCAACAGCACCCGCAGCAGCAAAGGCGATGTTTTGATAGTTTCCAAGACGATTTTCAAGAACCTTTGCACCATCCCCTACATCGCCTACGGCAGGGGCATCTGGCCTTTTCAGGCTATCCCGCATCATGTCTGCTTGGCCGGTCGATTGAAGCCCAGCATCGCCGCGATTGGCGCCGCTTCCGGGACTATTCGCCTCTGCAAGGAACTCTTTAACAGGTGGGCGGCCACCAGCAGTGGTCTCGCCAAGGTGTCCTACTCTCCCTGCAACCTCGCCGACTTTCGGAACCATGTTGGTTGGAACCGCATCACCTGTGCGCGCTTCAACTGGGGCAAGTTGCTTGCCAACGTTTGCCTCATTAATCTTTTCAGGTTGCGCCAAATTGGCATTGTGATCAGAACGAGGCGCGTCAGATGTCCCCATGACGTAATTGGGGTCCTTGATCTGTAGTGCGAAGGCCTCCACAACGGCGTTATGGTCCTCGCGGTTATTGAATTTCTTGTCGCCCATGTAAGTTTGAGCTTTGTTCATTGCTTGCGTCCAACCCTGCGCATCCTGCTGCTGGTGCTGGAAGGCCTTTTCGGCATTGGCCTGGCGACTTCCAGGGTTTGCATTTAGCTCCTGTAAGACTGCCTCTGGCCCCATGTCCTTCGAAATCGTTTGACCGGAAGCTGTCGAGACATTGGCTGTATAGGACTGTTCACTTGCAATCGCTTTTTGCAGGGCATTTCCAAAGATCTTGGTTGCCGTATCAGCGTCACTGTGTGACTGCGTATCGGACTTGATATCCGACCTGGTCGTGGCGTCCTGGTGCTGCGCGCCTTTCTTTTCCGACATGCCCCACTCCTTGACCACCTTCACTGCCTCGGTCTGGTTCTCGGTGGATGCAGCTTTGAATGAATCCGTATGTTTCAGGGCAATCTGTGCAGCTGCACTTGCTTTGGAATCCGTGTTGTCTGAGAAAAGCTGAGCCAGTTCGCGCCCATCGACATTCTTGAGTTTTCCTGCGACGTTCTTGGACCCTCCCACGACAGTAGAAATCGCCCGGCCTGTGCCCTTTGCAAACGCGGCGCCAACGGTCGTACGCATGGCGGCCATCGCTAGGCCGCCGGCGCCGCCCTCTGGCGCGGTAAGGACGCCAGCCGCAACGGAAGCGGCTGTATACGCGCCCGCTGCCACGGTTCCCCACGCATCCTCCCGCGCGGCCGCATCATCGCCAAACAGCTTCGCTGCAAAGGAGGGGTCTTTTGCCGTTTGCGATGCGATACTGCTTTGGACTGCTTGCTGCGCCTGGGCGGGGTTGAGCTTGCCGCTACCGCCAATCTTGTTCATCAAACCACCTGCGATAGCGGCCTCGATACTCGAGTTAAGCGCCAGCGTCGCGGTCTTGTCCTGCGCCACGTTTTGAGCTTCCTCTTTTGAAATCTGGACACCCTTACCGCGCTCGGTCGACAAGCCAATTTTGTTTCCTATTTCATTTCCTTGATATTGCGAATCGACCTTGCTGTTGCCAATACTCATGACTCCGGCTCGTATACTGGCATTTGCATCGGCCAGTTGGCGTTGCGTTGCTTGTGAGATGGCCTCTGTATCGGAAGCACGGGTAGTTTCAGCGCTTGCGATACCTGACTGGTTCGCCACATTGAACCGCATCGCGCCTTTCACGGCATTCTCGCCTGTTACCGAGCCGTGTTGACGGTCTACTGCTGATGCCATGCTGGCCATGATGGGTGCGGCGGTAGCGACAGGCGGGGTGACCTGGCCCGGATCGGTGTGCCCCTGGCCATTCCATTTTCCAGCAAGGCTGCTCAAGGAATAAATCGAACCGGACAGAAGCGCAAGCGAGACCATCGGGGTTGCCGCCAGCAGGTCCGATGCCAGCGCCAGGCGGGTACCGAGAACATCGAACTGCGCATTGAAGCTTGCGGGGGTAAGCACGCCGGTGCCATTTTGAATGGCAATGAGCTTGTCGGAGACATTGGACTGGATGTACATCTGGATGACCGCCGCAAAGGGAAGCCAGGAACTGGTCCATACGCCAAAACCGAGATATTTGATATACAGCGGCAAGGCACCCGCGCCTTTGAACAGGCTATAGAGAATGACGATCGGGGCGAATCCAAAAAACATCAGCTGCAGGAAGACGATCGCCGGCGTCATCATCTTGGTAAAGAATGTTCCGTTGGACGCGGACTCGGCCTTCCATTTCTCGAACGCTTGGTTCAGGGCCAAGGTGCAGGTACTGAAGTCCCGCTGGCTGGCTGTGCTGTCCATGCAACGGAACGTGTCGTTGACGGTGTCATACAGAAGCGCATTGAGGGCGTAGGCACGGGTGTCCTGCTGGCTTGCACCGACTATCCCGCCAACCTGACCAATGTTGGTAATCGCGGATTCGACGTCGGCGAGCTTGAATTGCCCCTGTGGGTCCTTTGGATTTTTTTCCTTTGCGTTCTTGTTGACGAGATTTTCAAACTTCTTGCTGTTGTAGAAAGCTGTGGCAGCGGTCAGGATCTTCTGCCCCGCGTCCGGACAAGCCATTGCCGCTCCATTCGGGATATTGGAAACGTCGTAGTAATTTGTCAGACCGGACGGACGTGCTTTCTCGACGATGTATGCCAACATGTCGGGAGCTTGGCCAAACCCACCGGACACGTCGCCTTTCAAAAACGTGGTTGATCCCGGCACACAGTCGATGATGAATTGCTGGACGCTTGCCGCAAGATACGGCTCCGTGCTGGTGATGCCACGCCTTAACGACAAAAGCAGCTTGAGCGGCATGACATAGCCGGATGTTGAAACGGACATATAGCTGCCGTTGACGTTCTGGTAGGCAGTATTTGAATAGTCAAATATCTTGTAGGCACCGGTTGTGAAGAGACTGGCTGGCGCGGTAATAATAAGCGGCACGTTGTCGACTTTTGCCGTCTGGCCCGAGTAGATATCCTCAATCACGACGCTCGTGGGTATCGACATGAATGCCACCATGCCCGCGAACATGATCGGGGTGGTGAGGGGATGCTGGCCCATCTTGCTGTCACCTGCCATCTTGCCGAGGGCACCGGCCAGACAGGCAAGCAATGCGACAAGGCCGGCAGCCAGTTGCGTGGAAAGAATAAAGGGCACCTCGAAAAACCTCGGTACGTCTGGCATGATGTGGGCACCTCGAACTTGA
>CAUQYP010000007.1:0-53678 GCA_963522035.1 uncultured Noviherbaspirillum sp.
CAACGGCAACGGCAACGGCAACGGCAACGGCAACGGCAACGGTCGCTGCGCGGAAGTGGCGCATCTGGCGCAAGCCAGCATGAAACTGCTCTAGCGGGCGTCGTCCTGCGCGTCATCGTCCGCGGCTTCGGCTGCCTCGGCCAACGACGGCGGCGGCTTGTAGGAAGCGAGCAGCGCAATGCGGCTTTCCGGTGTCTCCAGGCTGACCCGCCCGAGCGCGCCGCTGCGGTAATCCTGCAGCATGGTGTGAGCGGCCTTCTCCAGGTCCGGTTCGCCGCCCTTCAGGCGATAAGCGCGCCGCCTGGCTATGCCTTCGATGACGCTGACGCCGTCGATGCCTTCGGTCGGAAAGCCGTAGCGCGCGCTGATCAACGGTGCGTAGCGCAGCAGCAGCATGTCGGCCAGGAAGGTCGCCACTTCTTCCTCGATCAGCGCATTGCTGCCGATCGCATGGCTGGCAGCCAGCATCAGGCCATCGCTGGGGTGCTCGATCTTCGGCCACATCATGCCGGGCGTGTCGATCAGCACGATGTTATTGCCGAGGTAAAGCCGTTGCTGCGTCTTGGTCACCGCCGGTTCGTCGCCTACCTTGGCGACGCGCTTCTTGAGCAGCGCATTCATCAGCGTCGATTTTCCGACGTTGGGTATGCCCATGATCATGATGCGCAGCGGCTTCAGGGCCGTGCCCCGGTTGGGCACGAGCTTCAGGCACAGCTGGGCGATCTTGTTGACGTCGGCCTGCTTCTTGCAGCTCAGCGCAACCGCATTGACATCCTTCTGCCGGTTGTAATGCGCAATCCACGCGCTGGTGGCGGCGGGGTCGGCCAGGTCGGCCTTGTTCAGGATCTTCAGGCAGGGCCGCTGGCGGAATACGCGCAGCTTTTCGATCATCGGGTTGCTGCTGGCCTGGGGGATGCGCCCGTCCAGCACTTCGATCACCATGTCGACCTTCTCCATGGATTCTTCCGCCTTCTTGCGGGCGGCGTTCATGTGACCGGGGAACCATTGAATGGACATCGTGCGCTTCTTTTGAAATGAAGGCGGTATTCTACCCGCAGCGGCGTCCCTGCCCGGCCTTACTCCAGGTCGGCCAGCGCTTTCAGGTGCGCGACGACGCTCCTGCCTAGCGCCGACAGGCTGTAGCCGCCTTCCAGGCAACTGACGATGCGGCCCTGCGAAAACTCCCTGGCCACCTCCATGACCTGGCGCGTCATCCAGGCATAGTCGGCCTCGACCAGGCTCATCTGGCCCATATCGTCTTCCCGGTGGGCGTCGAAACCCGCCGAGATGAAGATCATCTGCGGCCGGAAACCGCGCAGCGCCGGCAGCCAGAGATCGGTCACCAGCTGGCGGATCTTGTCGCCGCCGCTATAGGCCGCGACTGGCACATTGACCATGTTGGGATTGAACTGCGACTCGCCGCCGACGCCGGTGTACGGGTAGAACGGGTGCTGGAAGAAGCTCACCATCATGACCCGCGGCTCGTACAGGAAGGCTTCCTCGGTGCCGTTGCCGTGGTGGACATCGAAGTCCACGATGGCGACCCGTTCAAGCCCATGCACCTCGAGCGCATGGCGGGCGGCAATGGCGACATTGTTGAACAGGCAAAATCCCATCGGTTCGGACGGCCGCGCATGATGGCCGGGCGGCCGCACCGCGCAGAACGCATTGTCGAGCTCGCCCGAAATAACCGCGTCGGTTGCCGCGACCGCGGCGCCGGCGGCACGCAGCGCCGCTTGCCAGCTATGCGCGTTGAGCAGCGTGTCGCCGTCGATCGGGTAGTACTCGCCCGCTGACGGGATGTGGTCGCGCACCAGGGCAATAGCGTCGGCATGGTGGACGCGCGCGATCGTGGACACGTCGGCCAGTGGCGCTTCCCGATGGTCGATGCAGCTGTCGAGGCGGCTGGCAATAAGCTGGTCTTCTATCGCTTGCAGCCGGGCCGGCGATTCCGGATGCCAGCTGCCCATTTCATGGGCCAGGCAGTCCGTATGGCAGTAAATGGCAGTGGTCATTTTCAGGAACGCTGTGGTCACGTTCTCGCATAGAATGCCCTAGTTTAACGAAAAACGGCGGGCCTGCATGTCATTTCATCCACGTTGCCCGGCGCGCTCCGTGTGTTATTCATCGGCGGGGAAAAGAAATTGGAAAATCGGCCGTTAACCATCACAGGCCGGCACTGCCGTTGAAGCTTCCCCTTTTTATTCCGCAGGAAAATCTATGTATTCCAGGATCCATGCCGTTGCCGCCCAGGTCGGCCAGGTCATCGTCGGCAAAGAATCCCAGATCCGCCAGGCGCTGGTCTGCCTGCTGGCCGGCGGCCACCTGCTGATCGAGGACGTGCCGGGCGTGGGCAAGACCACGCTGGCCCAGGCGCTTGCCACGTCGCTGGGCCTGAAGTTCAACCGCGTCCAGTTCACCAGCGACCTGCTGCCGGCCGACATCATCGGCATTTCCATTTTCGACCGCGAAAAGAACGGCTTTTCCTTCCACCCCGGGCCGGTGTTCACCCAGGTGCTGCTGGCCGACGAAATCAACCGCGCCACGCCCAAGACCCAGTCGGCGCTGCTTGAAGCGATGGAGGAACGCCAGGTCTCGGCCGATGGCGTCACCCGCGAGCTGCCCGACCCGTTCTTCGTCATCGCCACCCAGAACCCGACCCACCAGATCGGCACATTCCAGCTGCCCGAATCGCAGCTCGACCGCTTCCTGATGTGCCTGTCCCTGGGTTACCCGGACGCCGCAGCCGAACGGGCGCTGCTGATGGGCGAAGACAGGCGCACGATGGTGCGCGCGATGAGCGCGGCCATGACGCCCGGCGAACTCGGCGACGCCCGTGCTGCGCTGCGCGAAGTCCATGCGTCCGCCGCGCTGGTTGGCTATGTGCAGGCGCTGGTGCATGCGTCGCGCCAGAATGGCCTGTTTGCCGAAGGCCTGAGCCCGCGCGCCGCCATTGCGCTGTTGCAGGCCGCCCGGGCCTGGGCCGCGCTGGAAGGCCGCAATCACGTGCTTCCGGAAGACGTGCAGGCGGTGCTGGTGCCGGTCGCGGCGCACCGCTTGCGGCCCTTGCGTGCAGCCGGGGGCAGCGTGGCATCGAGCCGCGACCTGGTGCAGCAACTGATGAAATCCGTTCCCGTCTGACCCCGGCATGCGCGCCGCATTGACCCATGGCTTGCGCGATGCCACCTCGCGCTGGCTGTTCAGGCTGAAAGGCGCCGAGGCAGGCGTGGTGGTGTTGAACCAGCGCCGGGTTTTTATCTTGCCGACCCGTGCCGGCCTCGGTTTCGGCCTGCTGCTGGTCCTGCTGTTCATCGGCGCGGTCAACTACAACCTCGCCATGGGCATGGCGCTGACCTTCTTCCTGGCCAGCGCGGCGCTGGTTGCCATGCACCTGACGTTCCGCAACCTGGCCTACCTGCATCTCGAGCCCGGACGTGCCGGCGCAGTCCATGCCGGCGAAGAGGCGCAGTTCGAACTGCACCTGTCGAACCGCCGGCGCCATGCGCGCTATGCGATCTGGATCGGCTTCACCGGAGAAGACCTGCCACACCGCGAACATCCGTTCGATGTGGCGGCGGAAGGCATCGCCATGGTCATGCTGCAGGTGCCGACCGAACGCCGCGGCTGGCTGGATGCGCCGCGCATCAAGCTTCATACGACCTTCCCGCTTGGCCTGCTGCGGGCCTGGAGCTACTGGCATCCGGCGCAGAGGGTACTGGTCTACCCGCACCCGGAAGAACACGCGCCGCCGTTGCCGGCAGTCGATGCACTGCAAGGCGACGACCACGGTGGTGCGGGGCAGGACGACTTCGCTGGCGTTCGTGCCTACCAGGCTGGCGATTCGATGAAGCGGCTGGCCTGGCGCCAGATCGCCCGGCTGGACCGGGACGGCGCGCTGGTCAGCAAGCATTTCGAGGGCGGCGCGGCGAGTGAGATGCGCATCGATTTTTCTGCCCTGCCAGCGTCCATGGATATCGAGACCCGCCTCTCACGCATGACCCGGTGGGTCATCGAAGCCGAGGCGCGCAACCTGCCCTATGCATTCCGGCTGGGCGGACTGTCCTACCCGGCAGCGCTTGGTGGCGCCCATCGCGAAGCCTGCCTGCGCGCACTGGCCCTGTACGGCATGAACCCATGAAGAGCGGCGCCCTGCACTCGCCCAGCCTGCGCGAACAGCTCTCGCGCGGCCTGCCTCGCGACAAGTCCGACACCCTGCTGCTGATCGGCGCCTGCGCGCTGGTCATGTTCCCCCATGCCTGGCACCTGCCGGCGTGGGTGACGCTGGCGGCAAGCGCCCTGCTGCTGTGGCGCGGCTGGATTACCTTTCGCGGCAACCGCATGCCGGCGCGCTGGTTGCTGGTGCCCGTGGCATTGCTGCTGATGGCGGGCGTGTACCAGAGTTATCGCACCTTCCTCGGACGCGAGGCCGGCGTCTGCATGCTGGTGCTGCTGCTGGCGCTGAAGTTGCTGGAAATGCGGGCGCGGCGCGATCTGTTCGTCGTGGTCTTTCTCAGCTTCTTTGTTTTGCTGACCAACTTTTTTTATTCCCAGACCATCGCCGCGGCCTTGCTTGCCGCCGCTGGCGTCATCGCCATCCTGAGCGCGCAGATGTCGTTCCAGTTCACCGGCGCCCACCCGCCGCTGCGCGAGCGGCTGGGCATGGCCTTGCGCCTGTTCCTGCTGGCCGCGCCGCTGACGCTGGTGCTCTTCGTGTTTTTCCCGCGCATCCAGGGCCCATTCTGGGGCATGCCGGGCGACGCGGCCGGCGCGCGCACCGGCCTGTCCGACAGCATGGAACCGGGCAAGATCGCCGAGCTGACGCTTTCTCCCGATATCGCGTTTCGCGTGCAGTTCGAGGGCGCCGTGCCGCCGCCGGCAGCGCTCTACTGGCGCGGACCGGTGCTTGGCAGCTATGACGGGCGGCGCTGGCTTGCGCTTGGCGCCACGACCCTGCCGCCATCGACCCGGGTTGCCGTCGGCAGCAAACAGGTGCGTTACCAGGTGACCCAGGAGCCGAGCAGCCGGCAGTCGCTGTTTGCGCTGGACGTTCCGGTCACCAGCCCGACGCTTCAAAGCCAGCCAGTACGGATCCAGCCGGACATGCAGATTCTTGCGTCGCAGCCCCTGACCGAACGGGTGCGCTATGACGTCGCGTCCTCGCTGGAGTACCAGCTGCAAGCCGACGAATCGCCGGTGGTACTGCGCGACTGGATGGCGCTGCCGCCGGGTTTCAACCCCAGGACGCACGAGTTTGCAAGCGCGCTGCGCAGCCGTTCGACCAACGACCTTGACATGGTCAACGCGGTGCTGCAAATGTTTCGCGAACAGAAATTCAGCTACACGTTGCGTCCCCCGCGGGTCGGCCGCAACGGCGTGGACGACTTCCTGTTTTCCACACGAGCCGGGTTCTGCGAGCACTATGCCGGGGCCTTTGTCGTGATCATGCGCCTGCTCGACATTCCAGCCCGGGTGGTCACCGGCTACCAGGGTGGGGAACTGAACCAGGTCGACGGTTATCTGACGGTCAGGCAATCCGATGCGCATGCGTGGGCCGAGGTCTGGCTGGCCGGTCGCGGCTGGGTCCGGGTCGACCCGACCTCGGCAGTCGCGCCGGACCGGGTGGAACGAAACCTGGCAACGAACCGGCCCAGGGGCGAATTTGGCAACCTGCTGTTTTTCGAGGGTGCTGGGGGGTCGTGGTCGACAGCGCTGCAGAAGTGGCGTGACAACCGCGACGCCATCAACAATGCCTGGAACCAGTGGGTGCTGGACTACACGCCGGCGCGCCAGCGCGGTTTCCTGCAATCCCTGGGTATCGACGACCCTGACTGGGGCACGCTGGCAGCCCTGGCGCTGACATTGGGCGCTGCGGTCATGGCGCTGATTGCGCTGCCCCTGGTGCGCAACCAGGAAAAGACGGACCCGGCGGAACGGCTGTACCGGCAGCTGTGCGAAGAACTTTCGCGCGCCGGTTTGCCACGTGCCGTGCACGAAGGGCCGCTGGCCTACCGGACCCGGCTGCGTGAAGCCGGCTTGCCGCCATCCAGGCAGCGCGCGGCACTGGCTTTTCTCGAACTGTACGAAACCCTGCGTTACGGTGTGCAGGAAGCGAACGACAAGCAGAACACACACGCGCAGGCCGACCTCAAGCAACTCAAATCCCTGTTAAAGCATTCCCGATGACTTCAAGCCGGCTGTTTATCTCCCTATTTCTTGCTTCTTCCTTCCTGAGCGGCTGCCAGACCCAGGCTGCCGAACCAGGCAAACGTGCCGCCAAAACGCAAAAAGCGGTCGCCGCGCCAGACGATGGGGGCGAATTTGCCAACTTCGCACAATGGCGCGAGGTCAACGCATTCATTGACGATACGGTGGCTCGCCATGGCTTCACCCGGCCCGAACTGGAAAGCGTGCTGTCCCGGGTGCGCTTCGTCGACAGCGCAATCCAGCTGATGAAACCGGCGCCGCCGGGCCGGCCGAAAAACTGGGCAGCCTACCGCGCCCGCTTCGTCGAACCGGTGCGCATCGACGCCGGCGTGGCGTTCTGGAACGACTATGCCGACGCGCTCAGGCGCGCCGAAGACCAATACGGCGTGCCAGCCGACATCATCGTCGGCATCCTTGGCGTGGAAACCGTCTACGGCCGCAACAAGGGCAATTTCCGCGTGATGGACGCGGTGACCACGCTGGCATTTGCCTACCCCGACACACCGACCCGGGACGCCCGCATGACCTATTTCCGTGGCGAACTGGTCAACACGCTGCTGTTTGCGCGTGAAAGCGGCATCGACCCGTTTTCCCTGCGCGGCTCGTATGCCGGCGCCGTGGGCTGGCCGCAGTTCATGCCCGGCAGTATACGCAGCTTCGCAGTGGACTTCGACGGCGACGGCAAGGTGGATCTCCGCAACTCGCCGGTCGATGCCGTCGGCAGCATTGCCAACTTCCTGGTGGCGCATGGCTGGAAGCGCGGCGAGCCCACGGTTTTTCCGGCCAGCCTGGACCCGGCGTCCGGCAGCGGCTGGGAAATGTTCCTGAACCAGGGACTTGAAGCGAAATTCCGGCTCGATGAGATCCGGGCTGCCGGTATCCGGCCGACGGCGGCGCCACCGGCCGACATGCTGTTTGGCCTGGTCGACTTGCAGAACGGCGGAGCGCCGACCGAGTACTGGCTGGGCGCGAATAATTTTTTCGCGATCACCCAGTACAACCGGAGCTTTTTTTATGCCATGTCCGTAATAGACCTTGGCCGCGCTGTCCGCGCGGCGCGTGGCGACTGACCCATGGTGGGCCGAGGCAGGCCGTGCCTGCCGCTCGCTTCAGCCACGGGACTTGAGCGCAGTAAAGTCGATCTGCAACGGTGTTTCGCCATTGCTGACCCAGATCTGCCCGTCCTGGATCGTGCACTGCAACTGCATGCTGCGTTGGGCCATGACTGCCAGCGCTGCGCTGGTGTCGGCCGCGATGTTGTACACCGACAGGTTGCGCGCACGCTCGACGCGGTTGCCGACCTGTCCCCACCAGATTGCACTGGTGCTGCTATAGCTGTAGACGATGACTTCAGAGGCGCGGCCGCAGGCTTTCAATATGCGCCGGTCGTCCGGCTGGCCGACATCGATCCACAGCTCGATCGCGCCCGTCAGGTCTTTTTGCCAGAGGTCGGGCTCATCCACGTCGGACAAGCCCTTGGCAAAGACCAGTTGTGCATGCGCATGACGGACAAAAGCCAGCAAACGTATCATCAGCCGTTCATCGGTCTCTGATGGGTGTCGAGCCAGCGTCAGGCTGTGATCCTGGTAATAGTGCCGGTCCATGTCTGCTATCTGCAGGTCCGCTTTGTATATCGTCGACTTCAGCGCCATATAATTCACATCCAAACATTTTCAACGGGAGCGCAAGAATAGCCGATCCATGGCACGCCAGTCCCGGTACGCCAAAAGATTATCGTGAAGAAAAGGCGATCTTCGGTAAACATCCTCTGTCCCATTCAATCCCGGCACGCGGCGCGGTCGCCGAAATCGAACTTTATTCAGCCACTAAACAATGACACCACCTATCCCTGACAACCATAGTGAAATCATTGCGGAAGTCGAATCCTGGCTGGAACGCGCCGTTATCGGGCTTAACCTGTGCCCATTCGCGCGTGCTGTCCATGTTCGCCGACAGATCCGCTACAGCGTCACGACGGCAAGCGAACCGCAACAACTGGTCGAAGCACTAACCATGGAACTGGACTACCTTCGGCAATGCGATCCGCAAGAAACCGATACCACGTTGATTATCCATCCGTGGGTGCTGGAAGATTTTTCCGACTACAACGAGTTTCTCGACATCGCCGATGTGATTCTGGAGGGAATGGGACTAGAAGGGGAAATCCAGATAGCCAGTTTTCATCCTGATTACCAATTCGCCGGCACGCATCGGGATGACATCGGCAATTACACCAATCGCTCTCCCTTTCCCATCCTGCACCTGTTGCGCGAGGAAAGCATTGACCGCGCTGTTGCATCGGTTCCTGACACTGACGCGATCTACCAGCGGAATATTGCTACGTTGAACAAGCTCGGCAAACAAGGATGGAAAAACCTGTTCACGAAAACTGAATAAAGCTGCGGCGCATTGCTTTCAATGTTCGTTTAACGGCCTATATTTATCATATAAAACAATAAGCTAGGTTTTACCAGCCAATTGCAAAATTCTGAATAAGTTTTCGTGACAAGCTTATTCAGCTTGGATAAAATTCCTTCCAGCAGTTAATAAACACTGCACTTCTCCCGGCCCGCGCGTTTCTTCTAGGAAATATTTTGTTTCCTCGGATAAATTTTTATGCGGAATAGCTGTTTAAAAGACACTATATCGCTAATAATTGCACTAATGCATTGTCGGTTGGTCATACGCAGACAATCGCCTGGACAGGAAGCGCTGCCTGAGCACACCGGCATTCCCGTTATTGAACTCGCACTATGGAAGTCACAACTTTATGAATAACCCATTTGAACCCGCAATAAGCAAACGTCTTGGTGATCAGCTTGCCTATGACCCGAACAATCTGCTCGATTCACTGATTGAAAAGCTTAACCTGAAAAACGACGCTGCCTTGTCGCGCGCGCTCGAAGTTGCACCGCCGGTCATCAGCAAGATACGGCATCGACGACTGCCGGTTGGCGCGTCCCTGCTGATCCGGATGCACGAAGTCAGCGACCTGACCATACGTGAATTGCGCGTGCTGATGGGCGACCGCCGCGACAAGTTCCGTATCAGCGACAAGCAGTTCAAACCCAAGAACGGGCGATCCGAAAGCCTGGACGATTGAACCTGCAAACGCCATCGGCGCCCTGCCTTCAGGCATTGCCAGGATCTCAGGCAGGGAACACGCCGGTTGAAAGATAACGGTCACCACGGTCGCATACAATAAAAACGATCGTGGCATTCTCGACTGTCTGTGAAATACGCAGTGCAACCTCGCAAGCGCCCGCCGCAGAAATCCCGCAGAAAATCCCTTCCTCGACTGCCATCCTCCGCGCCATATGCTCTGCAGCAGTCTGGCTCACGTTCTCGACCTGGTCGATCCGTGAACGGTCGAAAATCTTCGGCAAGTAAGCTTCCGGCCATTTCCGTATGCCGGGAATTTGCGATCCCTCTTCAGGCTGTGCACCGATGATGCGGATGGCCTCGTTCTTTTCTTTCAGATAATGCGAAACGCCCATGATGGTGCCCGTCGTTCCCATCGCGCTGACAAAATGCGTTACCTGTCCGTCAGTGTCTCGCCAAATTTCAGGGCCGGTGGATTCGTAGTGGGATCGTGGATTGTCCGGATTGGCGAACTGGTCCAGGATAATGCCCTGCCCCTCCTTCTGCATTTGCTCGGCGAGGTCGCGGGCATATTCCATGCCCCCGGTTTTTGGGGTCAGCACGATTTGTGCGCCATAGGCGGCCATGCTTTGCCGGCGTTCCAGGCTCAGGTTTTCGGGCATGAGCAAGATCATCTTGTAGCCGCGCATCGATGCGGCCATCGCCAACGCAATACCGGTATTGCCACTCGTCGCCTCGATCAACGTATCGCCAGGCTTGATATCGCCACGCGCTTCGGCGCCCTTGATCATCGCCAGCGCCGGCCTGTCCTTCACTGAGCCAGCCGGGTTATTGCCCTCGAGCTTGCCAAGGATAACGTTGTTCCGCCGCGCCGCTTCCTCGCCGGGTATGCGTTTGAGTTGCACGAGCGGCGTATTGCCTACCGTGTCTTCTATCGTGGGATATTGCATGTCGGTTCGCGTCCGCTTCAATTAAACCAGCATTTTAATCGTAGACGGCGAGCCACGCTGAAGTCGCCGGGACGGGCTGGCGAGTCTCCAAAACCCAAAAAGCCCCGGTCTGCCGGGGCTCTGCTTCCGTGCTGCTTACCTGCGCGGCAATCAGGACTTCTTCGGCTCGTCTTTCTTCGCAGCCTTGCCAGCTGGCGCCGGGATGGACTTGCCCATCGTCTGGCCATTGATACGCAGACCGGCTTCCGACAACTTCAATGCGCGCTTTTCCTTGACGCCCTTGACCCGCTTTTCAAAGTCCGACCAGTCCTTGAAGTCACCCTTCTTGCGCTCTTCAATAATGTTTTTGGCGAGCGAAGGGCCAACACCCTTGATGCTATCGAGGCCAGCCAGGTCGGCCTTGTTGATCTCGATATCCGCAGCAAACGCGGCGCCTATGGTGGAAAGGCAGAATACGACCGACAACAGCAATCTCTTGAACATGTTTGTTCTCCGAAAAGGACCTTCGAGGGGGGGAAAGGATGAGGATTGTGAATCGGACATGATCCATGCCTGCTGCGCTTAACGCGCCAGTATGGCCGCGGTTGACACCGGGCTTTCAGGCGCTGAACAATTCCTCGCGGGTCACCGTTGCAGTGCCCAATTTTCCCACGACGATCCCGCCGGCCCGGTTCGCCAGTTCCACGGCATCCGCCAGCGGCAGGCCGGCGCCCAGCATCGTGGCCAGCGTGGCAATCACGGTGTCGCCCGCGCCCGATACGTCGAATACCTCGCGGGCCATGGCCGGAAAATGCCGCACCGCGTCCGCCGTGTACAACGTCATCCCGTCTTCCGAACGGGTCACCAGCAATGCTTCGAGCGCAAGTTCCTCACGTAGCCGCTGCGCCCTGATCGTCAGTTGCTCCTCGGTTTTCCAGCTACCGACGATATGCTGCAGCTCGGCCCGGTTGGGCGTGAGCAGCGAAGCCCCGGCATACGGAGAAAAGTCGTCGCCCTTGGGGTCGACCAGCACCGGCTTGCCCAGCCCGCGCGCCGCAGCAATCATGTCCGCCACGTTCACCAGCGCGCCCTTTGCATAGTCCGACAGTACGACCACGTCATAAGCCGGCAGGAGAGCGTTGAATCGACTCAGCTTGTCGCGCAGGACCATGTCGCTCGGCGCCTCCTCGAAATCGATACGCAGCAATTGCTGCTGGCGCCCGATCACGCGCAACTTGATGATGGTAGAGATCGCATTGTCGTGGTTCAGGTAGCTTGCGGTGCCGGTCTCGGCCAGCATGCGCTCCACTGCTGCGCCTGCCTCATCCTGGCCAACGACACCCAGCAGGCCGGTCTGCGCACCCAATGCGGCTGCATTGCGGGCGACGTTGGCAGCACCGCCCAGCCGTTCTTCGCGTCGCTGCACACGCACGACAGGAACCGGTGCTTCGGGCGATATACGGCTTACTTCGCCAAACCAGTACCTGTCCAGCATGATGTCGCCGGCAATCAGCAGGCGCGTCGACGAGAGCGCCGTCAGCGTCGGCAAGTTCGCAGGGAAAGACGGGGGTGGTGTGTTCATCAGCTTGAGCCAGGAATCGGGGGTCGGGGGTCAGTTCATCACGTTGAGTTCTTCGGTGCGCCGCGGCGGATAGGTTTCCCACTGGCTGCAGCCTGGACATTGCCAGTAGAACTGGCGTGCCTTGAAGCCGCAGTGGCTGCACTGGTAACGCGCCAGTTTCTGCGCATAGCCGTGCACCAGGTTGCGCACCATGGACAGGTCGGACTGGTCTTCGGGCGCTGCATTGAGCATGCGGGCTTCGAGCATCTTGTCCAGGCCCAGCAGTGTCGGCGTCCGCCGCAATTCATCGCGCACCAGCTGGTTGGCGGCTTCCACGCCATTGAGTTCCAGCACCGCCTTGAACACCACCTCCAGCAGGTCGATCGAGGACGCCTCCGCAAGGTAGAACTTCAGCAGGTTGATACCTTCCTGTGGACGTCCAAGAGTGCGATAACCGTCCATCAGCCGCTGCGCAACCAGCGCCACGTGCGGCACGCTTTGCTGCTCGACCCGGCGCCAGGCCATCAGCGCGGCCTCAGTATCGCCGCGCGCAAGGTGGACGTCGCCCATTAGCATGGTTGCCCGCACATTCTTCCGATCGGCGCTGACTGCGTTTTCCAGCATGACCAAGGCGGCATCCGGATGGGTATGCACCAGTTCATCGTGCGCAAGCTCGCAATAGAACTGGGCAATTTCCTTCTGGCGGCTGCCCGCACCGGAATCCTGAAGGCCGCGTGCGGCTTCGATTGCACGGGTCCATTCCTTTTCACGCTGGTAGATCTCGAGCAGCGCTCGCCGCGCCTGCACCGAGTAGCTGGTGCCGGTCAGGTGGTTGAATGCCTCTTCGGCGCGGTCCAGCAGGCCAGCCTTCAGGTAATCCTGGCCCAGTTCGAATTGCGCCTGCGCCTTGTGTTCCGCCGGCAGGTCCTGGCGCGCCAGCAGGCTCTGGTGGACGCGGATCGCGCGTTCGGTTTCACCGCGCCGCCGGAACAGGTTGCCCAGCGCGTAATGCAGTTCGATGCTCTCCGGATCGAGTTTCATGATCTCGATAAAGGAATCGATCGCCTTGTCAGGCTGATCGTTCAACAGGAAATTCAGCCCCTTGAAATAGCCGGTGGGCAGCGTGCGGGACTCGGACACCAGTTCGCGAATGTCGACCCGGGCAGCAACCCAGCCCAAGGCAAAAAATATGGGGATGCCGAGCAGCCACCAGGTTTCAAATTCCATGCGGAGATTCTTGCTTTGTTATTGTGCGGCGGCGATAAGCCGCCAGTTCAGGAAAGACAATCAGTAAGCGTCTGGTTGAGGTGGTCGGGGTCGTTCGACCTCCTGCACGCTGCTCGCCGTCCGTGCAGCCAATACGGCATTTTTTCGATCGTCGCTGTTGCGCCGGTAACGCACCACGGTCGGCGTCATTGCCAGCACGCCCAATATCGCGCCGCCGGCGAAGAACGCCAGCAACATCAGCACCAGTGGCGCGCGGATTTCATAACCGAGGAAGAAATGCAGCGCCACTTCATGGGTATTTTTCAGCGCAAAGCCGAAGAACAGGATAAACAGGACAATGCCAACGATGCGGGATAAAAATTTCATCTCTGGTATTCCTTGTCGTCCGGGCCAAAACAGCCGAAATTGTACGCGAAAAAAAACGGCATCCGAGAATGCCGTTTTGTCTGCGCTGCAATAACCTAGTCTTCCTTGATCGGCTGCCCAACCATGGCGTCGACCCGCTCCCGCAATTCCTTGCCGGGCTTGAAGTGTGGAACCCGTTTCTCGGGAACCATCACCTTGTCGCCCGACTTGGGATTACGACCGGTCCGAGGCGGCCGGATATTCAGCGCAAAGCTGCCGAATCCCCGGATCTCGATGCGCTGGCCGGTGGCCAGCGCATCGGACATTGCGTCGAGCAGGGTTTTCACCACGTAATCCGCGTCTTTGGCAACAAGCTGCGGATAACGTTCGGCCAGACGGGCAATCAGTTCCGACTTAGTCATTGAGGCTTGACCTTAGTTTTTGTTGTCGAGCTTTGCTTTCAGCAACGCGCCCAGGCTGGTGGTGCCCGAAACGGTGTTGGAGTCGACCGACATCTTTTGCATGGCTTCCTGGGTCTCGACATTGTCTTTCGCCTTGATCGACAGCTGGATGCTGCGCGACTTGCGATCGATCGTGATAACCAGCGCCTCGACCTTGTCGCCGACTTTCAGTTGCGTACCAGCATCTTCCACGCGGTCGCGGGAGATTTCGGATGCGCGCAGATAGCCTTCGACTTCTTCGGACAACTGGATGACGGCACCCTTCGGCTCGACCGACTTCACGGTGCCATGAACGAGGGAACCCTTGTCGTTCATTGCAGCGAAGTTGTTGAACGGGTCGCCTTCGAGCTGCTTGACGCCCAGCGAAACACGCTCGCGCTCGACGTCGATTGCCAGCACCACGGCTTCCAGTTCGTCGCCCTTCTTGAAACGACGCACGGCTTCTTCGCCGCTTTCGGTCCAGGACAGGTCGGACAGGTGCACCAGGCCGTCGATGTTGCCAGGCAGGCCGATGAACACGCCAAAGTCGGTGATCGACTTGATCGCGCCGCTGACGCGGTCACCCTTCTTGTGGGTGATGGCAAAGTCGTCCCATGGGTTCGGCTTGCACTGCTTCATGCCCAGGCTGATACGGCGACGCTCTTCGTCGATTTCCAGGACCATGACTTCGACTTCGTCGCCCAGCTGGACAACCTTGTTCGGGGCCACGTTCTTGTTGGTCCAGTCCATTTCGGACACGTGGACCAGGCCTTCGATGCCTTGCTCGACTTCGACGAATGCGCCGTAGTCGGTCAGGTTGGTGACCTTGCCGAACAGGCGGGTGCCTTGCGGGTAACGACGTGACAGACCGGTCCACGGATCGTCGCCCAGCTGCTTGACGCCCAGCGAGACGCGGTTCTTTTCCTGGTCGTACTTGAGGACCTTGGCCGTGATTTCCTGGCCGACCGACAACACTTCCGACGGATGACGCACACGACGCCATGCGAGGTCGGTGATGTGCAGCAGGCCGTCGATGCCGCCGAGGTCGACGAATGCGCCGTAGTCGGTGATGTTCTTGACGATACCGGTGACGACAGTACCTTCCTTCAGGGTTTCCATCAGCTTCTGGCGCTCTTCGCCCATCGACGCTTCGATAACCGCGCGGCGCGACAGCACCACGTTGTTACGCTTGCGATCGAGCTTGATGACCTTGAATTCCAGGGTCTTGCCTTCGAACGGCGTGGTGTCCTTGACCGGACGGGTGTCGACCAGCGAACCCGGCAGGAA
Source organism: uncultured Noviherbaspirillum sp. (assembly GCA_963522035.1). GTDB lineage: Bacteria > Pseudomonadota > Gammaproteobacteria > Burkholderiales > Burkholderiaceae_D > Noviherbaspirillum_A. The sequence goes on from CAUQYP010000007.1 coordinate 15,096, forward strand.
AGCGCGGATGCCATTGGTCAGGACGGTCAGGCCGCCCTTGACCTTGCCGTTGACGGTGCCGGTGACGATTTCGCCGGATTCCATCGCTTTTTCCAGCGACAGCCAGGATGCAAGGCGCTTGGCCTTGTCGCGCGACAGGATGGTGTCGCCGAAACCGTTTTCCAGGGACTCGATGGCAACGGAGATGAAGTCGCCGACATTGACTTCCAGCTCGCCGTTGTCATTCTTGAATTCTTCGATGGGGATGAATGCTTCGGACTTCAGGCCGGCATTGACGATCACGAAATTGTGGTCGAGGCGCACGACTTCAGCCGAAATCACTTCACCCGAGCGCATGTCCTGACGCGACAGCGATTCCTCGAACAGAGCTGCAAAGCTATCTGCACCAGAATTGCCGGACGCAGGTGACATTAATACTGTAGACATAGATTAGATTGGGGTTAGCCAGTGAACCGCGAAATGCGAGACATCTGGGTTAGAGTTTTTCAACACCGCGCCGCACTTTGCATGGGCGCAGCACCAGGGTACTGCTGGGTACTGCGGGAACTTCCCAGATGGCGCCGGAAAAATGGTTTTCAACCACCGGCGTCATGTCGTTTCCTCGTTGCGGCGTACCAGTTGAGGACCTGACTGACTGCCTCGTCGGCGTTCATGTCGGAAGTATCCAGCAGGTAAGCCCCTTCGGCAGGTTTGAGGGGTGCTATCGAACGATTTGCGTCGCGCGCATCACGTTCAGTCAAATCTTGAAGAAGGTCGGCCATGTTAGCAGCAAAGCCTTTTTCAATCAATTGCTTATATCGTCTTTCCGCACGCGCCGCAACGCTTGCAGTCAGGAAAATCTTGAGTTGTGCGTGGGGAAATATCACGGTGCCCATGTCACGTCCGTCGGCCACCAGGCCGGGCGCCTTGCGAAAGCCGAGCTGAAGCCCGACCAGCGCATGGCGCACCGCGGGCAGCACCGCGATCCGCGATGCGGTATTTCCCACTTCCTCCTTGCGGATGGCCTGGCTGACATCTTCCCGGCCCAGGTAAATATGTTCTCCGACAAATGAACAGGGCAGTCCGGCTGCCAGCTTGGCCAGCGCATGCTCGTCCTTGAGCGAGGTTTCATGGCGCAGCGCGACCAGGGCGGTCAGCCGGTACAGCGCGCCCGAATCGAGATAATGAAATCCCAGCCGGTCGGCGACGCGGTGCGCCACGGTGCCCTTGCCGGACGCGGTGGGGCCATCGATGGTAATAACGGGGATCGGCGTGCCGGTCATCAGAACAACTCGTCTCTGGTGATCGAGGCGAAGGCCTCGAAGTAATCGGGGAAGGTCTTGGCCACGCACTTCGGGTCATTGATGCGGACCCGGCTGCCTGCCCTCGCAATGCCGGTCAGCGAGGCCAGGGAAAAACACATTGCCATCCGGTGGTCGTCATAGGTGTCGATCGCTGCCGGCAATATCGTGGCCGGCGGGGTAATCCGCAGGCTGTCGGCGCCCTCTTCCACGTCGGCCCCGAGTTTCCGCAATTCGGTCGCCATCGCGCTCAGCCGGTCGGTTTCCTTGACCCGCCAACTGCCGATATTGCGCAGCGTCGACGTGCCGTCGGCGAACAGCGCAGCGACGGCGATGGTCATCGCAGCATCCGGGATATGGTTGAAATCGGCATCGATTGCTTTCAACACGCCGCCCGAGCGGGCTTCGACCCAGTTTTCGCCCATGGTGATGAGCGCGCCCATCTGCTCCAGCGCCTCGACGAAACGCAGGTCACCCTGGATGCTGTCGCGGCCCACGCCCTCGACGCGAACCGGTCCGCCGGCAATGGCGCCAGCCGCAAGGAAATACGACGCCGACGACGCATCGCCCTCGACATGGATAGCGCCGGGACTGGTGTAACGTTCGCCCGCTGCGATGGTAAAGCAGCGCCAGTCCTCGCGCTGCACCGTGACGCCGAAACGCTGCATCAGGTTCAGCGTGATCTCGATATAGGGCTTGGAGATGAGTTCGCCGACGACCTCGATCGTGATGGCCTGCTCCCGCGCCATCAGCGGCGCGGCCATCAACAGCGCGGTAAGGAACTGGCTGGATACATTGCCGCGCACGGCCATGCGCTGGGCATGAAGCTGGCCGCGCTGGATATGCAGCGGCGGGTAGCCGACTTCGCCGGTATAGGCAATGCGCGCGCCGACTGCATTGAGCGCATCGACCAGGTCGCCGATCGGCCGCTCATGCATGCGCGCCACGCCGTGCAGCGTGTAATCGCCGCCAGTCACGGCCAGGGCGGCCGTCAGCGGCCGGATTGCGGTGCCTGCATTGCCCATGAACAAGTCGGCCTGGTGCACCGGAAATGCGCCACCGACGCCGTTGACGGTGTAGTCCTGGCTGATGCCAGCCTGCTCCCAGCGCACACCCAGCTTTTGCAGCGCCATCAGCATCACATGGGTGTCGTCGGAGGCCAGCAATTCGCGGATTTCGGTCGTCCCTTCGGCCAGCGCGGCCAACAGCAGCGTGCGGTTGGAAATGCTCTTGGAGCCTGGAAGCCTGATCGTGCCGGCCGCACGGAGGGCGGGTTGCAGGTCCAAGGAATGGGGATAGCGCTTCATCAGTCACCGCCTTGTCTTGATTGCTTTTCCGCCGCCTCGATCGTGCTGATCCAGTCATGCCTGGCCTGCTGCGCATTCGCGTACACAGCTTCGATGGCCGCGCCGTTGCGCTCGGCCAGCATGGTCCGCAACTGTCCTAGCTGGACAAGATACGCATCGAGTTCGGCCAGCATCGCCGGCTGGTTGGCAAGCGTGATATCGCGCCACATTTCAGGCGAGGAACCGGCGATCCGCGTGAAGTCGCGAAAGCCGCTGGCAGCGTATTGAAACAGCAGCGCCGCATGCGGCTTGCGCGCAATGTCGTCGACCAGCGCATAGGCCAGCAGATGCGGCAAATGGCTGACTGCGGCGAACACCTTGTCATGCTCTTCCGCGGTCAGCGCATGGATGACCGCACCGCACAGGCGCCAGGCCTGGGCGACGCGCTCGACATCGGCCGCGTCGTTCTCGGGAAGCGCGGCAAGCACGACTTTCTTGCCGACATAAAGATCGACCAGCGCCGCATCCGGACCGTTCTGCTCGCGTCCCGCAATCGGGTGGCCGGGCACGAAACACGCTATCCGCTCACCCAGCGCGGACCGGGCTGCCGCCACCACGTCGGTCTTGGTGCTGCCCGCATCGGTGACGATGGTGCCAGGCGCCAGGTGCGGCCTGATAGCGGCAAGGATGGCGCCAGTCTGCGCAACAGGCGCCGCAATCAGCACCAGGTCCGCGCCGGCCACGGCTTGCGCCGGCGAGGTCGCGAATGTGTCGATGATGCCGAGTTCGACAGCACGCTCGAGCGAGCGCTGGCTGCGGCCGACGCCGACGACCTGTTCGACGGCGCCGGCCTGCTTCAAGGCGAGCGCGAACGAGCCGCCTATCAGGCCAACGCCGAAAATGGCGATCTTCCGAAACACGGGCGCCGCCACGGCCTGCTGCATGCCGGTCACTCGGCCAACGCCTTTTTCAGCGCGTTGAGGAACGTAGCGTTTTCTTCCGGCAGGCCGATCGAGATGCGCAGCCATTGCGGTAGGCCGTAGTTGTTGACCGGCCGCACGATCACGCCCTGCTTCAGCAAGGCCAGGTTGACGCGGCTGCCGGCGGCGTCATCGTTTCCTGCCTTCATCAGCACGAAGTTGCCATACGATGGCACGTACTCGATGCCCATCGCGTCGAACGCCTCGGTCAGCTGTATGTAGCCGGCCGCGTTCATCTGCGCGCTTTCATGCAGGAACTGCTTGTCGTTCAATGCCGCTACTGCCGCCGCCTGCGCCAGGCTGTTGACATTGAATGGCTGGCGAATCCGGTTGAGCAGGTCGGTCAGCGCCGGCTGGGCAATGGCAAACCCGACGCGCAGGCCTGCCAGGCCGTAGGCTTTCGACATGGTGCGCGAAACCAGCAGGTTCGGATAGTTGCGTACCCAGGCCACGGAGTCATATTGCAGTTGCGGCGCCAGGTATTCGTTGTAGGCCTCGTCGAGCACGACCACCACTTCCGGCGGCACGGCCACCAGGAATTTTTCGATCTCGGCAGCGGGCACGAAGGTGCCGGTGGGATTATTCGGGTTGGCAATGAATACCAGCCGGGTGTCGGGTTCGATGGCGCGCGCCATCGCGCCGATGTCATGCCCGTAGTGCACGGACGGCACCACGATGGCGCGGGCGCCCACGCCCTGCGTCGCCAGTGAATAGACCGCGAACGAATACTCGGCATAGACGATCGACTCCTGCGGCTGGACGAATGCATGCGCCGCCAGCTCGAGGATGTCGTTGCTGCCGTTGCCCAGCGTGATCCAGTCTTCCGGCACGTCGTACTTCGCGCTGATGGCTTTTTTCAGCACGAAGCCGTTTGCATCCGGATAACGCCCGATGTCCGCGACCGCGGCCAGCATCGCCTTGCGCGCCGACTCCGGCATGCCCAGCGGGTTTTCATTCGACGCAAGCTTGACGATGCCGGCCTCGTCCAGGCCGAATTCGCGGGCCACTTCGGAGATGGGCTTTCCTGCCTGGTAAGGCGCAAGGCGCCGCACATATTCTGGTCCAAATTCTATTGGCATGATGATGGTGTCATTCTGTAATGAGGGAAAAGCACGGTGCTGACCCGCTGACTCAGGCGAACAAGCCGTCAAAGGCTGCAGGGATAAGACCCAAGCACCTTGAAAAAGGCGGCATTCTCCTTCAGCGCGACGAGCGCGCGTGCCATGCGCTCGTCGTCCGAATGGCCTTCGACATCGACATAGAAATAATATTCCCATGTGCCCATGCGGGCCGGCCGCGACTCGAAGCGCGTCATCGACACACCGTGCTTCGCCAGCGGCGCGAGCAGGTTGTAGACCGCGCCGGCCTTGTTGGCGACCGAGAGCACCAGCGACGTATGGTCATGCCCGCTAGGCTGGGTCCGCAGCCGCCCGACCACCGCGAACCGGGTGCGGTTATGCGGATCGTCCTGGATATGGGCATTGACCACCTGCAAGCCGTGCTTCTCGCCAGCGATTTCCCCGGCAATTGCCGCCACCGAGCCATCTTCGGCGGCCATCCTTGCGGCTTCGCCATTGGAAGACACCGGCTGCCGTTCCACCGCCGGGAAGTGCTGGTTAAGCCACGCCTGGCACTGCGCCAGCGCCTGCGGATGCGCGCAGATACGTTCAACGCCGGCCATCGTACCGCCGGCCGTCATCAGGCTATGGTGCACCGGCAGCGAGACCTCGCCGCTAATCGTCAATGGCGTCTGCAACAGCAGGTCCAGCGTGCGGTTGATTGCACCTTCGGTCGAGTTCTCCACGGGCACGACGCCAAAGTCCGCGGTGCCTGCCTCGGCGGCACGGAAGACTTCGTCGATCGACGCGCAAGGCATGCCTTCCACTGCGTGGCCGAATTGCTGGTATACCGCCTGCTCGCTGAATGTGCCGACCGGTCCGAGATAAGCCACGGTTACCCGCTTTTCAAGCGCGCGGCACGCCGACATGATTTCACGGAAGATGGTCTGCACATCGCTGTCGGAGAGCGGCCCCGGATTGCGTTCCGCGGCATTGCGCAGCACCTGCATCTCGCGCTCCGGCCGGAACACGGGTGCGTTGGTCTCGGCCTTGATGTGACCTACTTCCTGGGCCACGCCGGCACGCTGGCTCAGCAGGTCCAGGATCTGCCTGTCGATCGCGTCTATGCGTACCCGCAGGGGCGTCAGTTTGTCATCGCTCATGTTTTACTCGAATTAGCGCCAGGAAACGGGGCATGCGCCCCGCCGATTCACTCGCTCTCTGCTACCGGGACTTCCGGCGCGTCGTTGTCGTCATCCACACCCGCAACGTCAGACTCGACGATGCGCTGCAAGCCGGACAGGTGCGTGCCGTCCTCCACCGCAATCAAGGTGACGCCCTGCGTGGCACGGCCCATTTCACGGATTTCCGCCACCCGCGTGCGGATCAGCACGCCGCCGGTCGTGATCAGCAGGATCTCGTCGTTCGGCTCGACCAGCGTGGCCGCCACGACCTTGCCGTTGCGTTCGCTGGTCTGGATCGCGATCATGCCCTTGGTGCCGCGCCCGTGCCGGGTGTACTCGGTAATCGGCGTGCGCTTGCCGAAGCCGTTCTCGGTCGCGGTCAGCACCGACTGCTGCTCGTTTTCCGCTACCAGCAGCGCGATGACCTGCTGTCCTTCCTCAAGGTACATGCCGCGCACGCCGCGCGCGGTACGGCCCATCGGGCGCACGTCGTTCTCGTCGAAGCGCACCGCCTTGCCCGAGTCCGAGAACATCATCACGTCATGCTGACCATCGGTCAGGGCGGCGCCGATCAGGAAGTCGCCGTCGTCGAGGTCGACCGCAATGATGCCGGCCTTGCGCGGATTGCTGAAGTCCGACAGCGGCGTCTTCTTGACGGTGCCGAGGCTGGTCGCCATGAAGATGTAATGGTCTTCCGGGAAGGTGCGATTCTCACCGGACAGCGGCAGCACCACGGTAATCTTCTCGCCATCCTGCAGCGGGAACATGTTGACGATCGGGCGTCCGCGCGAATTGCGCGAACCTTGCGGCACTTCCCAGACCTTCAGCCAGTACAAGCGGCCTCGGTCGGAAAAGCACAATATATAGTCATGCGTATTGGCGACAAAAAGCTGGTCTATCCAGTCGTCTTCCTTGGTCGCCATCGCCTGCTTCCCGCGCCCGCCGCGCTTCTGCGCACGGTATTCGGAAATCGGCTGCGACTTCATGTAGCCGGTGTGGGACAGCGTCACCACCATGTCCTGCGGCGTGATCAGGTCTTCGGTGCCAAGGTCGGTCGCGTTGTTTTCGATGGTCGAACGGCGCGCATCCTTCGGGCCGCCGTACTCGTTCATCGCGGCGTTGAGCTCATCGGTAATGATGGACGTCACACGTTCCGGCCGCGCCAGGATGTCGAGCAGGTTGGCGATGGTTTCCATCACTTCGCGGTACTCGTTGACGATCTTGTCCTGCTCCAGGCCCGTCAGGCGCTGCAGGCGCATCTGCAGGATTTCCTGGGTCTGGTCGTCGGAAAGCCGGTACATGCCATCGGGCTGCAGCCCGTAATGACGCGGCAGGTTGGCGGGACGGAAAGCCTCGATGCCGCCGACGTTGTTTTCGCCGGTTCGCGCCAGCATCTCGCGCACCACGGACGAGTCCCACGACCGGGCCATCAGTTCGGCCTTGGCCACCGGCGGCGTTGGCGCGGCCTTGATGATGTCGATGAAGTCGTCGATATTGGCCAGCGCGACCGCCAGGCCTTCCAGCAAGTGGCCGCGCTCGCGCGCCTTGCGCAGTTCGAACACGGTGCGCCGCGTAACGACCTCGCGCCGATGCGACAGGAAGCATTCGAGCATCTGCTTCAGGTTCAGCAGCTTGGGCTGGCCGTCGACCAGCGCGACCATATTCATGCCGAAGGTGTCCTGCAGCTGGGTCTGCTTGTACAGGTTATTGAGCACCACCTCGGCCACTTCGCCGCGCTTGAGCTCGATGACCACGCGCATGCCGGACTTGTCGGACTCGTCGCGAATGTCGGAAATGCCCTCGAGCTTCTTGTCGCGCACCAGTTCGGCGATACGCTCGAGCAGCGACTTCTTGTTTACCTGATAAGGCAGTTCATCGACGATGATGGCAGTGCGGTGTTCCTTGCCGAATTCCTCGAAATGCGTCTTGGCCCGCATGACGACACGGCCGCGTCCGGTACGGTATCCGTCCCGCACACCCGAAATGCCATAAATGATGCCGCCGGTCGGAAAATCCGGCGCCGGGATGCGCTCGATCAGTTCGTCGACGGTGACGTCGGGGTTATGCAGCACATGCAGGGCGCCGCCTATCACCTCGGTAATATTGTGCGGCGGGATATTGGTCGCCATGCCGACCGCGATACCGGACGACCCGTTGATCAGCAGGTTCGGGATGCGCGTCGGCAATACCGACGGTTCCTTTTCCTTGCCGTCATAGTTAGGCACGAAATCGACGGTTTCCTTGTCGATGTCGGCCAGCATCTCGCCGGCGATCTTGTCCAGGCGGCACTCGGTATAGCGCATCGCCGCGGCGCCATCGCCGTCGACCGATCCGAAATTACCCTGCCCGTCGACCAGCATGTAGCGCAGCGAAAAGGGCTGGGCCATGCGAACCAGCGTGTCATAGATCGATGCGTCGCCGTGGGGGTGATACTTACCCATCGTTTCACCGACCACGCGGGCGCATTTCACATAAGGACGATTCCAGACATTATTCATCTCGTGCATGGCGAACAGCACGCGCCTGTGCACGGGTTTCAAACCATCGCGGACATCCGGAAGCGCGCGGCCCACGATAACGCTCATTGCGTAATCGAGGTAACTCTTGCGCATCTCTTCTTCCAGAGAAATAGGGATAGTTTCTTTTGCGAATAAATCCATTGGAAGTTCGGCTCGAATCAGACTGGTTGGAAAGTGAGGCGCACATGCTAAAACCGCTGCGCCCGCGAAACCGTAATTTTACCATGGTGACATGGCGTTAGCCCTTAACTGCCGGCCTCTGCCGTTCAGTACGCACCGCCGTTCGGCAATTACCATAAGTTACCGGCCTGCACCTAATCCAACGACAAAACGCCTTAGTTTGCTTTATTACAATATGTCCATTTTGAAACTTGAGAGAATGAACACAGGCTGAATAATTGCAGTCCGTTTTTAGCTCGATAGAGGCCTGATTGCCCTTGTTGCGGAAAAACTACAAACTATCAAAATCGTGGTTTAGGCTATTTGACAAGCCCCGTTACAGGGGTCAGCCTGTGGCAAAATGTAGGTTAGTTAAGTTCATTGCATATAGTCAATTCTTTATATGTGATGGCCTAAACCGCATGGTATTATCCGTTCACCAACTATTTTGATGTGTCGATTTGTTGCGCAGTTCATCTGCGGATATCTCACCCGAGAGGAGAAACATGAATAAATTAGGAAAACTCGTCTTCGCTGCGTCCGCAGTCGTGGCTTTTTCTGCATCCGCGCAAGTGGTTACTGATATTCAGGCCAAGAAGCCGAACAGCGCGTATGTGCAGGATTCCCGAGGCGTGATCGTGCGCGATCCGTTTGGTCTGTGCTGGCGCACTGGCTACTGGACCCCGGCTGACGCAGTTCCAGGTTGCGACGGCCCTCTCGTCCAGGCCCAGGCTCCCGCTCCGGCACCTGCCCCAGCTCCGGCACCAGCACCAGCCCCAGCTCCCGCACCTGCTCCTACCTCCGAAAAAGTCACTTTCGCTGCCGACACGTTCTTCGACTTCGACAAGTCCGTACTGAAGCCGGATGGCAAGGCAAAACTGAACGACCTGACCTCCAAGCTGCAAGGCATGAACCTGGAAGTCATCATCGCAGTTGGCCATACCGACTCGATCGGTACCGACGCTTACAACCAGCGTCTGTCGGTCCGTCGTGCTGAAGCCGTCAAGGCATATCTGGTGTCCCGTGGCATCGAAGCCAACCGCGTCTACACCGAAGGCAAGGGCGAGAAGCAACCAGTTGCAGACAACAAGACTGCCGCTGGCCGCGCCAAGAACCGTCGCGTTGAAATCGAAGTTGTTGGTACCCGCAACAGGTAATCGACTCTGCTTTAATAACCCCGCTTCGGCGGGGTTTTTTTATGCCCCTGATTTAACGCTGGGGTCTCAACCGGTTTATTCCTTGTCGAAGACGGCAGCAGTCCTGCTGATTTTTCTTTATCATTTCATGTATGAATGCCGATCCCCTAGAACTGCAGAAATTTAGCGACCTTGCCCACCGGTGGTGGGATCCAAGCTCTGAATTCCGTCCATTGCATGAAATTAACCCGCTCCGGCTGGAGTGGATCAACGGCCGTGTTCCATTGGCCGGCAAGAATGTTCTGGATATTGGTTGTGGTGGCGGCATATTGGCCGAATCCATGGCGCGCAAGGGCGCGAACGTGACCGGGATCGATCTCTCGGAAAAGGCGTTGAAAGTAGCCGACCTGCACAGCCTTGAGAGTGGTGTCCAGGTGAAATACGAGCTGATCTCTGCGGAAGACATGGCTGCGCGTGAACCCGGCAAATTCGATGTGGTTACCTGCATGGAGATGCTTGAACATGTGCCGGATCCATCGGCCGTTGTCTCCGCCTGCGCCGCTTTGGTCAAGCCCGGCGGACATGTATTTTTTTCCACGATCAACCGGAATCCCAAGTCTTACCTGTATGCCGTGCTGGGTGCCGAATACATCCTTCGCCTGTTGCCGAAAGGCACGCATGACTACGCAAAGTTCATTACGCCAGCCGAGCTCGCGCAGTACATCCGCAACAGCGGCTTGAACCTGGAAGCGCTCAAGGGCATGACCTACAATCCGCTGACCAAGGTTTATTCGTTGAACCAGGACACCAGCGTCAACTACCTCGCCGCGGCTATCCGTCCGGCCATTTGAACAGGCGAAAATGACGACTGACGTTTTCTCGGTTAGACCGAAGGCCATTTTGTTCGACCTCGACGGCACACTCGCCGACACGGCGCCCGACCTGGCCGCCGCCCTGAACAAACTGCGGGCCGGCCGTGGGATGGCGCCAGCGCCTTATGAAAGCCTGCGACCTTTCGCGTCCGCCGGCGCGCGCGGGCTGATCGGCGCCGGGCTGGGGCTGGGTCCAGATGCGGAAGAGTATGAGGCGCTGCGTATTGCCTTCCTCGATTACTACGCGGCCTCCATTGCAGTCCATAGCCGGCTGTTCGACGACGTTCCGGCGCTACTCGATAGTCTGGAGGCGGCAGGCATACGCTGGGGCATCGTTACCAACAAGGCGATGCGCTTTACCGATGCATTGGTACCGCTGATCGGTCTTGGACACGCAGGGTGCGTGGTATCAGGTGACACGACACCGCATGCGAAGCCGCATCCTGCGCCGCTGTTGGAGGCGGCGCAGCGTTTGGACATTTCACCGACTCAGTGCTGGTATGTAGGCGACGACATGCGCGATATCCAGGCCGGTCACGCGGCTGGCATGGTCACCATCGCCGCAGCGTGGGGCTATTGCGGCAAGGATGGTCCGACGCAATGGAATGCCGACGCAATTGCCGCTTCGCCGATCGCATTACTGGAGCTGATCCCGCAAATTGCCTCTTGAAAGGCGGCGAGGCAGCCACATCTTCTGCGGTACAATACCGAACTGCTTACGGGGGCGACCTGGCTTCGACAGGGGTTGCAAAGCAGCGCAGGGCATACCGAGGGCTGGTCACCTCGTAAATCCAACCGGAAAATGCTTAAATGCAAACGACGAAACGCCTTACAACGCTGTTCAAGCAGCTTAAATAAGGTTACCTCTAGTGGCCTAAAAACCCGCTAGCTCTGCACCATCAGGTCTCTGGGGTGGGTTGGAAACAACTGCAGAGTCATTTACAGGGAATCGCGACATGTCGGGTTACTTGGCATGAAGTTAAATTTAGGTAACTCGTCCAGCCGTAGCGTGCCTGTCCGCGGCGTCTGGGTTAAATCAAATGGCAAGGCTAAGTATGTAGAACTGTCTGTAGAGTACTTCTGGACGCGGGTTCGATTCCCGCCGCCTCCACCAATAAAAATGCCACCTGCAAGGTGGCTTTCTTATTGGTGTAATACCATTCCCAAGCCATGGCGTACCGAACGAAATCGATGGCGCCGATGCATCACCTCGAATTGTAGGGTGTAATGCGCTGGCGCTTATTACACCCTACGAATTTTGATGGCGCGTTATGACCTGGAATTGGTGTAAAACGGTTTGACTGCAGCGCAAGGGCTAATGGAACACCAATGTAATGCCTGGCAGCATTCATTCTTGTTATAACACTCATCAGGGATGGCAATTGGATTTCTGGGTGGCTAACCCTTATCTTGTCTCCATAGAATTATTCACCATTAGGAGCAAGCGCAATGACCACCGCAAACCTGCAGACCCTGTACGTACCGTTCGAGCAAGCCCAGAAAATCCCGGCGAAACTGGCCGCGATCATCGCCACCCTGTTCATGGTCGAGATGCGTGACGCGCAGTCGGACGAGTCCTGCGCCTACGCCGCTTATCTCGCGTAATACGTCCTTTGCCAAGAGGATAGCTGGTCGCTCGATAGCACTGGCAGTCCAGCCGAAAGCCGCCTCCGGGCGGCTTTTCTTTTGGCGAACGCGATTTACTGATTGTTATAAAATCCAGAATCCGCTACTTATTTCCCTTGCGAAAAACCGCCCCCCATGCCGACCCAGCCATGCCGCCAGCCATGATGCGAACCCGTCCCGGCGACAGGGCCGTGATTCCGGGCCATGGCAGCAATGCGCAACTGCTGCTCGCTGGCGCCATGCTGCTGTGGGGGCTGAATATTCCCGCCATCAAGCTGCTTGCAACCAGGTTCGACACGGTGACGCTGGCGGCCCTGCGCATGCTGTGCGCATGCGGCGTCTTCGCCCTGATCGCGCTGCGCCGTACCGGGCGGCTGCCGAGTATCGGGCGCAGCCACTGGGGTTTGCTGTTCGCCTGCAGCCTGCTGATGGTGTACGGGAACCAGATTTTCTTCACCGGCGGCATGGCCCTCACCACCGCAACCAACACCGCGCTGATCGTCGCCCTGGGGCCGTTGGTCTCGACGTTGCTGGCGGCGCTGGTATTTCGCGAGCGGCTCGGCGCAGCGAGTATTGCAGGCATTGCGCTGGGCCTGGTCGGCGTGGCCGTGGTCGTGCTGCACCGGCCCGGCGCAGGACTGGGCCGGGCCAGCATCGGCGATGCGATGATCGGCGCTTCGGTGCTGAGCTTTGCCATCGGCGGCGTGCTGGTGCAGCGGCTGGCACGCAAGCTGGACGCAGTGGCGATCAGCTGGGGCATCTATATGACCGGCACCGTGCTGCTGTTCATCCATGCATGCCTCGCAGGCTTCGATACCCGCATCTTCACGGCAGGCGCAAGCACCTGGAGCCTGCTGCTGTTTTCCGGCATTGCCGCAACCGCGATCGGTAACCTGATCTGGAACCGCTCGATCGGCGTGCTCGGCATCAGCCGCACCGCCCTTTACCTCAACTGGGTGCCCCTGTTCGCCATCGCCTTCGCCGTGCTGTTCCTGGATGAGCCGATGAGCTGGTGGCTGGTGCTGGGATTCGCCTGCGTCGTGTCCGGCACCTGGATCGGCACCATGCAGCGCAGGCAGGCTGCCGGAACCTGAACGATGGACACAGCGGCCAGCACTGCAAGCGACATACCGAACCGCATCGACCGCCTGCCCTGGTCGCGCTGGCACTGGCGCGTGGTGCTCGCCCTTGGCATCGCCTGGGTGCTGGACGGACTGGAAGTGACCCTGATCGGTTCCATCGGCGGCGTCCTCGAGCGCGGCGACACGCTGGCGCTCAGCGCAGCGCAGGTGGGCTGGACCGGCTCGGTGTACATCGCCGGCGCGGTGCTGGGCGCGCTGGTGTTCGGCCGCCTGACCGACAGGCTGGGCCGCAAGCGACTGTTCATGATCACGCTGGCCGTCTACATGCTTGCCACCGTGGCCACGGCCTTTTCCACCGGCTTCGTCTTCCTGTCGATATGCCGTTTCATTACCGGCCTTGGCATCGGCGGCGAATATGCGGCCATCAATTCGGCCATCGACGAGCTGGTGCCGGCGCGGGTGCGCGGCAGGGTCAACCTGCTGATCAATGGCAGCTTCTGGATAGGCGCGGCGCTGGGCGCCGGCCTCAGCCTGGTGGTGCTCGACCCGCGGGTGCTGGGACCAGTCCTGGGCTGGCGCGCCTGCTTCATCCTTGGCGGCGTGCTGGCGCTGGCCATCGTGCTGGTGCGGCGCCACGTGCCGGAAAGCCCGCGCTGGCTGCTGATGCATGGCAGGACAGAGGAAGCCGAGCGCATCGTCGCCCGGATCGAGGCCGAGGTAGAGCGGGAGCATGGCAAGCTTGGACCGGTCGTTGGCGTCAGCCATGCGCATGGCGGCGGCATGCCCGGGCTGCGCCAGGTTGCGTCGGTACTGCTGCATCACTACCGGATGCGCAGCCTGGTGGTGCTGTCCATGATGGTCGCGCAGGCCTTCGTCTACAACGCCATCTTCTTCACCTACGCGCTGGTGCTGACCCGTTTCTACCAGGTGCCGGACCACCGGGTGGCGCTGTACATCTTTCCGTTCGCGCTGGGCAATGTGCTCGGGCCCATGCTGCTCGGCCCGCTGTTCGACAGCGTCGGCCGGCGACGGATGATTTCACTGACCTATATCCTCAGCGGCATCGGGCTGGCCCTGACAGGCTTCGCATTCATGCAGGACTGGCTCACGGCCCTGACGCAGGCGCTTTGCTGGAGCGTGGTGTTCTTCGTTGCCTCGGCGGCGGCGAGTTCGGCCTACCTGACCGCGAGCGAGGTGTTTCCGCTGCAGATGCGCGCGCTGTCCATTTCAATTTTCTATGCGATCGGCACCGGCACCGGCGGCTTCATCGCGCCGGTGCTGTTCGGCTGGCTGATCGAGAGCGGCGACCGGGCCAACGTGGCGCTGGGCTATGCGGCAGGCGCGGTGCTGGCGATCCTGGCCGGGCTGCTGGTGCGCAGCCATGCGGTGGATGCCGAGCGCAAGCCGCTGGAAGAAGTGGCCTCGCTGCCGCACTGAGCGGCCGCGGGCTCGTCCTGCTACAAGCGCTCGGTCTCGCCGGACTTCGGCTGCCACTTCATCAGCCGCTTTTCAACGACGCCGACCAGCCCGTCGAGCACCAGCGCGAACAGGGTCAGCACCACGATGCCGGCGAACACGGTATTGATGTCGAAGGTGCCTTCGGCTTGCAGGATCAGGTAGCCGACACCGCGCGCCGAGCCCAGGTATTCGCCGACGATGGCGCCGACGAAGGCCAGGCCGACCGAGGTATGCAGGCTGGAGAACACCCACGATGTCGCAGACGGCAGGTAGACCGAGCGCAGCAGCTGGCGCGCATTCGCGCCCAGCATGCGGGCATTGGCCAGCACCACCGGGCTGACTTCCTTGACGCCCTGGTAGACGTTGAAGAACACGATGAAGAACACCAGCGTCACCGCCAGCGCCACCTTGGACCAGATGCCCAGGCCGAACCACATCGCGAAGATGGGCGCCAGGATCACGCGCGGCATCGAGTTCGCAGCCTTGATGTACGGGTCGAGTATGGCTGACGCCACCGGCGACAGCGCCAGCCACAGGCCCACCACCAGCGCCAGCGCGGTGCCGATGACGAAGGCCAGCAGCGTCTCGGTCAGCGTCACCAGCAGGTGCGGATAGATCTCGGCGGGGAAGTTGATGGTGAACCAGGTGGTGTCGCCGGTGCCGACCTCGAGCCTGCCGGAGCCTACCGTGAACCATTGCCATATTCGCAAAGCCACCTTGAGCGGCTCGCCGAAGAAAAACGCCGCCTGCGGGTTGCGCGTGGCAAGGTGCCAGGCCAGCAGCACTGCCACCAGCACCAGCACCTGCCAGACGCGCATGTTCCTGTGATTGGGTTTCAACGCTTTCCACATGCTCAAGCCAGCCTCTTCTGTTGCTGATAGCCCTTCAACACCTCGTCGCGCAGCACGCTCCAGATCTGGCTGTGCAGTTCGACGAAACGCGGGTTCGCCCGCACTTCGGCGACGTCGCGCGGACGTGGCAGGTCGATGATGAATTCACCGATCGGATGGGTGGCAGGACCGGCCGACAGCACCACCACCCGGTCCGACATCGCGATCGCCTCGTCGAGGTCGTGCGTGATGAACAGCACGGCCTTCTTCTTCGCGCTCCACAGCGCCAGCACTTCGTTTTCCATCAGCTGCCGGGTCTGGATGTCGAGCGCGGAAAACGGCTCGTCCATCAAAATGATGTCAGGGTCCAGGATCAGGGTTTGCGCCAGCGCCACGCGCTTGCGCATGCCGCCCGACAGCTGGTGAGGGTAACGGTCGCCGAAGCCCTGCAGGCCGACCCGCGCCAGCCATTCCTCGCCCAGCTGGCGGGCCGCGCCGTCTTCCATGCCGCGAAACTGCAGCCCGGCGATCACGTTCTGCAGCGCGCTGCGCCATGGCATCAGCGCTTCGGTCTGGAACATGTAGCCGGCACGGCGGTTGATGCCGTCCAGCGGCTCGCCGAATACCCTGACGCTGCCGGAAGACGGGTTCAGCAGGCCGGCGCCGACATTGAGCAGCGTCGACTTGCCGCAGCCGGTCGGCCCGACCACCGACACGAACTCGCCGGGCGCGATGGCCAGCGTGGTGTCGGCGACCGCCGTATACCGCTGCGAGCGGTCTTCCCTGGAAATGAACGTGCAGCTGATATTGTCCAGCAACAGCGCCGGCGCATCCTTACTTGTGTTTTGCGTTTGCATTCTTGACCAGCTCGTTGGTGAAGGTCTTGCTCAGGTCGATGGTCTTGCTGGCCAGCTCGGGCTCGAATGCCTGTAGCGTCCTGAGCGCGGTCTGCGGACCGGCCTCGGGGAAACGGCCGTCCGGCGACAAGGCTTCACGCACCTTGGTGAAGGTTGCCAGGTAGAGCGCGCGGTCGCCCAGCTGGTAGCTCTCGGGCACCACCTTGATGATGTCCGACGGGCCTGCCGTCTGCAGCCACTTCAGCGCGCGCACCATCGCATTGGTCAGCGCCTGCGCGGTGTTGGGATTCTTTTTCAGGAAAGCGTCGGTGGTGTAGAGCGACGCCGCCGGCATCGGGCCTCCGAACAGGTCGTTGGTGTCCTTCAGCGTGCGGGTGTCGGCGATGACCCTGATGTCCTTCTTCTCTTCCAGCATCGTCACTACCGGGTCGAGGTTGGAGATGGCGTCGATCTGACCCGAACGCAGCGCCGACAGCGCGCCGGCGGCGGTGCCCACGCCGATGAACGAGACATCGGACGGCTTCAGGCCGCCCTTGGCCAGCACGAAATTGGCGACGATGTTGGTGGATGAACCCGGCGCGGTCACGCCGATCTTCTTGCCCTTGAGGTCGGCAATGCCCTTGTAGTTGGGCATGGTCTTGTTGGACACGCCGAACACGATCTGCGGCGCCCTGCCCTGCAGCACGAAGGCGGTAATCATCTGGCCCTTGGCCTGCATGTTGATGGTGTGCTCGTAGGCGCCCGACACCACGTCGGCGCTGCCGCCGACCAGCGCCTGCAGCGCCTTGGCGCCGCCGGCGAAGTCGCTGATCTCGACCTGCAGGCCTTCGTCCTTGAAGTAGCCCTGCTGCTCGGCGATGGTGAGCGGCAGGTAGTAGAACAGGTTCTTGCCGCCGACGGCGATCGACACCTTCTGCTTCTCCAGCGCCTGCGCCCACGCGCTGCCGGCCATGCCGGCCATGCCCAGAGTGGCGATGCCGACGATCACGGCGATTTTCTTCAGTCCTGTTTTCATGTTGTCTCCTGGTGCCCGCTGCGCCCTGCAAGACAGTTGCTGGCAGCGGTTTTTATAGGGTGAATGACTGCGCCGGAATGCGCGACGTGAGACATTAACATAACTTTTTTGCCGGCAAGTAGCTTTGGGGCGACACCGCATTCCATGCCGCATGCCGCTGATACAATCCCGGAAAATTCGCCAGGCAAAATAGCGCCGGCCGTCCCGCCATCGACAGGCACCACCATGGATTACACCGCGCTCGACCTTCTTCGCCAAAACCACCCTGCCTGGCGGCTGCTGCGTTCGGAACATGCGCCGCTGCTCGCGAGTTTCCTGCAGCGGGTGTTCATTGCGCCGAACGTACGGACGATTTCCCAGGCCGAGCTGGCCGAAGCGCTCGAGGACGAACTGTACGGCTTGCGCGAGCAGCTGGGCGCGGACGCATTCCCGCGCTCCGGCGCAGACTATCTCAACGACTGGGCAGCGCATGACAAGGGCTGGCTGCGCAAGTTTTATGCGCAAGGTTCCGACGAGCCGCAGTTCGACCTGACCCCTGCTACTGAAAAGGCGATAGCCTGGCTGGCGTCATTGGCGCAACGCAGCTTTGTCGGCACCGAGTCGCGGCTGTTGACCCTGTTCGACCAATTGCGGGCGATGGACGCCGGCGCGCAGAGCGACCCGCAGACGCGCATTGCCGACCTGCAGCGCCGGCGCGACGAGATCGACGCCGAAATGGCGCGCGTGCTGGCCGGCGACGTCGCGCTGATGGACGACACCGCGCTCAAGGAACGCTTCCAGCAGTTCATGGCGCTGGCGCGCGACCTGCTGGCCGACTTTCGCGAGGTGGAACACAACTTCCGGCTGCTCGACCGGCGCGTGCGGGAACGCATTGCGCTGTGGAACGGCAGCAAGGGCGTGCTGCTGGAACAGATCATGGGCGAACGCGACGCCATTGCCGACTCGGACGAAGGCCGCAGCTTCCGGGCCTTCTGGGACTTCCTGATGTCCAACAGCCGGCAGGAGGAACTGACCGCGCTGCTGGAACGGGTCCTGGCGCTGGGGCCGGTGCAATCGCTCGAACCGGACGCCCGCACCCGCCGCATCCATTACGACTGGCTGGCGGCGGGCGAACATACCCAGCGCACGGTGTCGCAGCTGTCGCGCCAATTGCGGCGCTTCCTGGACGACCAGGCCTGGCTGGAAAACCGCCGCATCATGGAGATACTGCACGAGGTCGAGTCGCATGCGCTGGCGCTGCGCGAGTCGCCGCCGACGGCGCTCGGCATGACGATGGCCGACACGGCGGCGTCGATCGAGCTGCCGATGGAGCGGCCCCTGCATACGCCAGTGGTCAAGGCGCGGCTGGACGACGCCGTGCCTGCCCGGGAGGCGCAGGAGGTCGACGCCGGGGCCTTGTTCTCGCAGTTCGTGATCGACCGAGGCAGGCTGGCGCGCAACATCGGCCTGGCGCTGCAGCAGCGCTCGCAGGTCACGCTCAGGGAACTGTGCGAAACCAGCCCGGTGCAGCAGGGGCTGGCGGAACTGCTGACCTATCTGCAGTTGCCGGAAGACGGCTTTGTCGCCACCGTGGACGACAGCGTTTCAGACACCGTCAGCTGGGCCGCGGTGGACAGCGGCGGCGTGTCGTGCCGGCGCGAGGCGCGGCTGCCGCGCGTCATTTTTGTAAGGCAATGAATATGGATGAAAATTCGGTGGACTCGCGCGCCGCGCCCGCGCTGGCAGGGTTGGTGGTGCCGCTGCTCAAGGGCGTGATCTACCAGGAAAACGACGCCGGCCAGTGGCAGTCGCTGCTGCGCCTGCAGCCGGCCGTGCGCGACTACGTCGCCGTGCTTGGCCTGGAACTCGCGGTCGATGAAGCCGAAGGCTACGCCTTCCTGCGTTCCCGCGTGCCGGACGAGGAGGACCAGGCCGCGCCGATGCCGCGCCTGGTCGCGCGCCGCCCGCTGTCCTTCCCGGTCAGCCTGCTGCTGGCGCTGCTGCGCAAGAAGCTGGCGGAGTCCGACGCCAGCGGCGGCGACACCCGGCTGGTGCTGGGCCGCGACGATATCGTCGAACTGCTGCGGGTTTTCCTGCCCGACAGCAGCAATGAAGCGCGGGTGGTGGACCAGATCGATACACACATCAACCGGATCGTCGAACTTGGTTTCCTGCGCCGCCTGAA
This sequence comes from uncultured Noviherbaspirillum sp., assembly GCA_963522035.1. Classification (GTDB taxonomy): domain Bacteria; phylum Pseudomonadota; class Gammaproteobacteria; order Burkholderiales; family Burkholderiaceae_D; genus Noviherbaspirillum_A. The sequence continues at coordinate 34,602 of CAUQYP010000007.1, forward strand.
AACCGGCGCCGGATCGACCGCCAGCAGCGACGCATCGTACGAAGTGCGCCGCATCCTGAAGGCCTTCGTCGACGCGCAATGGCTGTCGGGATTCAACGAGCGTCTGGCGGAGTACCGCGCACAACTCGCAAGCGGCAACGGAGATGGCGACGATGCATGACATGGACAGCGCAGGCTTCGATTTCGTCGGCGACGACAGCCTGTCGGGTTTCCGCCTGCAGCGGCTGGAAGTGTACAACTGGGGCACCTTCGGCGGCCGCGTATGGGCGATGGAGCCCGAGGGCCGCAACGCGTTGCTGACCGGCGACATCGGCTCCGGCAAGTCGACGCTGGTGGACGCGGTGACGACGCTGCTGGTGCCGGCCAATCGCATCGCCTACAACAAGGCCGCCGGCGCCGACAGCCGGGAGCGCACGCTGCGCTCCTACGTGCTGGGCCATTACAAGTCCGAGCGCAACGAAGTCAGCGGCAGCGCCAAGCCGGTAGCCCTTCGCGACCAGAACAGCTACTCGGTGATCCTCGGCGTATTCCGCAATGCCGGCTACGACCAGACCATTACCCTAGCCCAGGTATTCTGGATGAAGGACATGCAGGGCCAGCCGGCGCGGTTCTTCGTCAATGCGCCGCGCGCGCTGGCCATCGACACCGACTTCAGCCGTTTCGGCGCCGACATCGGCGCGCTCAAGAAGCGGCTCAGGAGCGGCGGCGCGGAAGTGTTCGACAGCTTCACCGACTACGGCGCGCTGCTCAAGCGCCAGTTCGGCATCCACAACGAACAGGCGCTCGAACTGTTCCACCAGACGGTGTCGATGAAGTCGGTCGGCAACCTGACCGACTTCGTGCGCAGCCACATGCTGGAGCCGTCGGCGTCAGCGGAGCGGGTCGACGCGCTGATCGCGCATTTCGACGACCTGAACCGCGCGCATGAAGCCGTGCTGAAAGCCAAGCGCCAGGCCGCGCTGCTCACGCCGCTGACCGCGGACTGCGACCGCCATGCCGAACTGGCCGAAAGCAGCGCGGCCCTGCGCGCCTGCCGTGAGGCGCTGCGTTCCTATTTCGCGGCACAAAAGCTCGACCTGCTTGCCGCGCGCGCAGCCCAGCTGGACCTGGACGCCAGCCGCGAGGAAGCGCAGATGGCCAGGCTGCAGGAAAGCCGCGACGCCCAACGCAGCGACCAGGAATCGCTCCGGCGCAGCATCGCCGAGCAGGGCGGCGACCGCATCGAGCGCCTGGCGGAAACCATCCGGCAGCAGGAAAGCGAACGCGCGCAGCGCCAGCGCCGCGCCCATCGCCATGCGGAGCTGACCGGGCTGCTCGGGCTGGCGCCGGCAGACGACGCCGACAGCTTCCTCAGCCAGCGCCAGCAACTCGACGCCCTGGGAGCGGCGGCGCGCGACGAGGAAGCGACGCTGCAGAACAGCATCAACGAAGCCAGCGTCGAATTCACGCAGGGGCGCGTGCAGCACCAGTTGCTGCGCGACGAGATCGCCAGCCTGCGGGCGCGGCGCAGCAACATACCCACCGCGCAGATCGCCATGCGGGACGCGCTGTGCGCCCAGCTCGGGCTGGACGCCGACGACATGCCGTTCGCCGGCGAACTGCTGCAGGTCAGGGAAGACGAGCGCGACTGGGAAGGCGCGGCCGAGCGCCTGCTGCACGGCTTCGGCCTGTCGCTGCTGGTGCCCGACGAGCATTACCCCGCAGTGGCCGAATGGGTGGACCGCACGCGGCTGGGTGGACGGCTGGTGTACTTCCGCATACGGGGTGGCAGCGCCGGCCGCGCCGCCGGCGCCGAACTGCATCGCGATGCGCTCGCACGCAAGCTGGCCATCAGGCCCGACTCGCCTTTCCATGACTGGATGCAGCGCGAAGTCGCGCAGCGTTTCGACGTTGCCTGCTGCGCCACGCAGGAGCAGTTCCGGCGCGAGACGCGGGCCATCACCCGCAACGGCCAGATCAAGGCGCCGGGCGAGCGGCACGAGAAGGACGACCGCCATCGCATCGACGACCGCGCCTATTACGTGTTGGGCTGGACCAACACGGCCAAGATAGCCGCGCTGGAAGCCGATGCGCATGCGTGGGAAAACCGGCTGGGCGTCATCGGCCAGCGGCTGGCTGCGCTGCAGGCAGCCCATGGCCAGGCGCGGGAACGCCAGTCCACGCTGGGCAAGCTGGCAGAGTACGCCGACTTCCGCGAGCTGGACTGGCAGCCGCTGGCGGCCAGCATCGCTGCGCTGGAAGAGGAACGGCGCGCGTTGCAGGCGTCGTCCGACGTGTTGCGCGACCTGACGCGGCGCTTGAATGAAGTCACAGCCGAACTGCAGCGCACCGAGCGCCTGCTCGCCGACGAAACCGGCAAGCGCGCCAGGACGGCGCAGAAGCAGAGCGACACCGCCAGCCTGCAGGTGGAGGCGGCGCAGGTGGCGCACGACCCGGCCAATGCGGCGCATGCGGCGCGTTACGACGAACTCAAGCGGCAGCGTGCCGACATGCTGGGCGAGCACACGTTGAGCGTCGAATCCTGCGACCGGTGCGAACGGGACATGCGTGACAGGCTGCAGGGAAAAATCGATAGCCAGGACCGGCGGCTGAGGGAAGTCGGCGAGCAGATCGTGCTCGCCATGGGCAGCTACTGCAATGCGTTCCCGCTGGAGACGCAGGATGTCGACGCCGCCATCGAAGCCGCCGACGAATACCGGCGCATGCTGGCCACGCTGCAGGCCGACGACCTGCCGCGCTTCGAGGCGCGCTTCAAGGAACTGCTCAACGAGAACACCATCCGCGAAGTGGCCAACTTCCAGTCGCACCTGATGCAGGCGCGCGAAACCATCAAGGACCGCCTGACGCACATCAACAAGTCGCTTACGCAGATCGACTACAACCCCGGCCGCTACATCGTGCTGGAAGCGCGGCAGACGCCCGACGCCGATATCCGCGACTTCCAGGGCGAACTGCGCGCCTGCACCGAGGGCGCGCTGACCGGGTCTGGCGACGAGCAGTACTCTGAGATGAAATACCTGCAGGTGCGCCGCATCATCGAGCGCTTCCGCGGCCGCGAGGGCCAGGCCGAGCAGGACCGGCGCTGGACCGCCAAGGTGACCGACGTGCGCAACTGGTTTGCGTTTGCCGCCAGCGAGCGCTGGCGCGAGGACGACAAGGAGCATGAGCATTACTCCGACTCGGGCGGCAAGTCGGGCGGGCAAAAGGAAAAGCTGGCGTACACGATACTGGCCGCCAGCCTCGCCTACCAGTTCGGGCTGGAATGGGGCGCGGTCCGTTCCCGCTCCTTCCGCTTCGTGGTGATCGACGAAGCCTTCGGCCGCGGCTCGGACGAGTCGGCGCAATACGGCCTGCGGCTATTCGCGCAGCTCAACCTGCAACTGCTGATCGTCACCCCACTGCAGAAAATCCATATCATCGAACCCTTCGTTTCCAGTGTCGGCTATGTCAACAACCCGGACGGCAGCGCTTCGCTGCTGCGCAACCTGAGCATCGCCGAATACCGGGTCGAGAAAGCCCGGGCCGCCGCGTGAGCTGGACGACGCCGGCCGACCTGCGCGCACGGGTGCAGCGCTGGTGGGACGACGGCGACCTGCTGGCTTCTGCCAGCGGCGCCGGCGCGCCCTTCCCGCGCAGGCTTGTGTGCAAGGGACCGGGCTCGGGCGAACTGGTGGAGCGCTTCGACGACGTGCGCCGCTGGAGCGCGGCGCTGTGCGGCATGCCGCACGTGCGCGTCGAGATGCGGGAGTTCCGCCACGCGGTGCTGGGACGGAACGCGCTGCCGCACCAGGTTTGGGTCGACACCCTGGACGATGCGCTGACCATTATTGGCAAGAAGCGCGACGCGGCGCGTTACCTTGGCCTGTTCGACATGGTGCGAACGCGCCAGCCGGCGCTGGCAGGCTGGATGCAAGCCGATCCGCTGCGGGCGCTGGCCCTGGAAGCGGACTGGCCGCAACTGCTGGATGTCGTCGGCTGGCTGCAATCGCATCCACGGCCCGGCATCTATCTGCGGCAGGTCGACATTCCGGGCGTGCATGGCAAGTTCATCGAGAGCCGGCGCAGCGTGCTCGGCGAGCTGCTCGACCTTGCCCTGCCCGCCAGCGCGATCGATGAAAGCGGCAAGGGCCTGGCCGGCTTTGCGGCACGCTACGGCTTCCGCGACAAGCCATTGCGCGTGCGCTTTCGCATGCTGGATGCGGCGCACAGGCTGCTGGACGCGGCAGGCGAGCAGGACATGACGCTGGACGCGGAAAGCTTCGCCCGCCTCACACCCGCGGCGAGCCGGGTCTTCGTCACCGAGAATGAAATCAACTACCTGGCATTTCCGGCCATGGCCGACAGCATGATCCTCTTCGGCGCCGGCTACGGCTTCGACATGCTGGCGGAAGCCGAATGGCTCCGGCATTGCCAGCTGATCTACTGGGGCGACATCGATACCCATGGCTATGCGATCCTCGACCAGCTGCGTGCGCGCCTGCCCCATGTAAGGTCCCTGCTGATGGACAGCGCGACCCTGCTCGCCCACCGCGGGCTATGGTCGACCGAGAGCAAGCCCTTGGGCCGCGACCTGCCGCGCCTGGACCGGGACGAGGCGGACGTCTATGACACGCTGCGCAACATGACCCTGGGACGGAACGTGCGGCTGGAACAGGAAATGATCGGATATGGCTGGCTGCAGCGCAGGCTGGGTGAGTTGTAGGACTGCCGGAGGCTTGCATCGAGGGCAGAACCAGTACGCGATTAGGCCAAGAATCGTTTCATGTATCGTTTCATAAAACGATGAAAAACCGTGGCTCTTACCTATGAGAGCTAGCCACAGCGTTTCGTTTCATTTAATGTTGCAGGATGCCTACCGATCCGTTGACCATCCTGAAAACCTGGGGCCGCATGCGCGCGAGCGAACTGCAGCAACGCATGGGCGTGAGCCGGGCCACCATGATGCGGGCAATAAGGGCGCGGGCCGAGTCCATCATCGTGCGCGGCAATGCGCGCCGTGCGGCCTATGCGGCGCGCCGGAAGGTGCGCGGCAGCGATGCTTCAATCCCTTTTTTCCGGATCGACGAGCACGGTCTTGGCGCCCAGATGGGCGTGCTCGACCCGGTCTATCCGCAGGGCGCTGCCCTGCTGCTGCAGCAGCCATGCGTATGGCCGCTTCCGGATGATATGGCCGACGGATGGTTCGACGGCTTGCCGTATCCGTTCGATGACATGCGCCCGCAAGGTTTCATCGGGCGCAGCTTCGCAAGGCAACATGCATTGCTGCTGCAGACTAGCGACGACCCGACACGGTGGAGTGAAGACGACGTGCTGCATGCGTTGTCGCTGTTCGGTGTCGATTTGCCCGGTAATTACATTGTCGGCGAAGCGGCCTACCGGCAATACCTGCAGTTGCGGCAAATTCCGCTGCCGTTTCTGGCAGATGACGAGGACCTGCTTGCCCGCAGCTATGCCGGTCTCGCCGACACGGCCTTGCAGGGAGGCACGGCGGCTTCGTCCGCCGGCGGTGAATTCCCGAAATTCCTGGCGCGCCGGATGCATGGGCCGGAAAAGCGCCATGTGCTGGTCAAGTTCTCGGGCAACGATGCATCGCCGAGTTCACAGCGGTGGGCCGACCTGCTGGTCTGCGAGCATCTGGCGCACGAAATAATTCCCCGGGAGCTTGGCATCGAGGCATCGCAAAGCCGCATCTGCAAAGGCGGCGGACGCACTTTCCTCGAAGTCATGCGCTTCGACCGCCATGGCGAATTTGGCCGCTCGCCGGTATGTTCGTGGCTGGCGCTCAATGCAGCGCTGCTCGGCGTTCCGGACCATTCCTGGATTGCCTGCGCCAAGGTGCTGTTAAAAAAGAAAATGATCACGCAGGAAACCGCAGACGACATCGCGCGCCTATGGCACTTCGGCCAGCTGATCGGCAATACCGACATGCATGAAGGGAATCTGTCGTTCCGGCCGGGCCTGCGCCTGGCGCCGGTGTACGACATGCTGCCGATGCAATACGCCCCGGTGCGCGGCGTGGAACTTCCGGAACGGTCGTTCCTGCCCCGGCTGCCATTGCCTGACGAAAGTGCGTTATGGACGCAGGCAGCGCGTGCCGCGATTATTTTCTGGGAAAGCGCAGGCACGGATCGCCGCATCAGCGCGGCGTTCCGCACCCTGTGCAAGGAAAACGCAGGCGTACTGCGCACCATGGCTTGAACGTTTTACGCAACCGATGCTGTCAGGCTGGCAACCCGCCAAACTTCCCGGCCATGTAATCCCGCGCCGCCTGCTGTATCTCTTCCCGGGTGTTCATCACGAACGGCCCATGCGCCACCACCGGCTCGCCGATCGCGTCAGCATGCCCGAACAGCAGCACCGCGTCGGTGTCGGCGACGATGTCCACGCTGTCGCCCGCCTCGCTCAGCTCCACCAGCCGATGCTGCTGCGCGATTTCGCCGGCAATCCGGACGATTCCCTGCACGACGTAAAGGAAAATGTTGCGCCCGCCGACATCCGGAAAGCTGACCGCGCCGCCAGCCTGCAGCTGCACCGTGCTCATGAAGACCCCGGTCAACGATTCGAAGGGCCCGGTCCGGCCGCCCAAGCTGCCGGCGACCAGGTTGACCGTGCCGCGTCCATCGGGCGTCGGCAGCGCCGGTATCGCTTCCTTCTGCAGGCCGGTATAACGCGGCGCCGTCATCTTTAGCCGCGATGGCAGGTTGACCCAGAGCTGCAGTATTTCGAGCGGGCCGCCGGCGTCCAGGAACGATGCGGGCGACACCTCGGCATGCACCAGGCCGCTGCCGGCGGTCATCCACTGCACGCCGCCTTCGTTGATCACGGACTCGTGGCCGCCGCTGTCGCGGTGCGCCAGCGAGCCCTGCAGGATGAAGGTGACCGTCTCGAAGCCGCGATGCGGATGCGGGCCGAACGGCAGGCCGCGGTTATGCGGCCCGTAGACTTGCGGCCCGTGATGGTTCAGGAACAGGAAGGGGTCGAGCTGCGCCACTCCCGGCCCGGGCAGGGGCCGGCGGGTGACAAGGTCGCCGATGTCGTCGCGGTAGGCGTCGTGCTGCTGCCTGATGGTCTTTCTGCTCATGCGCTGTCCTTTATGCGATGCGGGTCGTATTGCCCACATGGGGACGGCCATGCAGCCATCAAAGCCCGGATCGTGGAATACACCATGCCGGCAGCGGCACAATCGACGCCGGATTCAGTCGCCGATGCCGCACGAAGGCGCCGACTCGAGCTGCTGGGCAGCCAGCTTTGCATTCCCTACCCTGATCTCTGCCGGCAGTTCGACGCCGTTCTTCGCTGCGGTCAGTTCGGCCAGGATGGAAATCGCGATCTCCGCCGGCGTCTTGCTGCCGATGTAGAGGCCGACCGGGCCATGCAGCCGCGCCAGTTCTTCGTCCGTCACGTCGAACAGCCTGAGCCGCTCGCGCCGCTTCGCATTGTTGGCGCGCGAGCCGATGGCGCCGACGTAGAAGGCCGGCGACTTCAGCGCCTCCATCAGCGCCAGGTCGTCCAGCTTGGGGTCGTGGGTCAGCGCCACCACGGCGCTGCGCGCGTCGAGCTGCATGGCGACGACCTGGTCGTCCGGCATCTCGTGCACCACCTCGACGCCCGGCACATGCCAGCTCTCGCGATACTCCTCGCGCGGGTCGCACACGGTGACCTGGTACTCCATGCCGATGGCGATCTGCGCCAGAAAGCCGGACAACTGGCCGGCGCCGATGAGCAGCAGCCGCCAGCGCGGGCCGTGGATCGTGGTCAGGGCAACCTCGGACACCTGCATCGCCATGCCGGCGGCGGCTGGCCCCAGCGTGACGTCGCCGCTTTCCAGGTCCAGCCGCCGCGCCACCAGCTGGTGGCGCGCCAGTTGGGCGAGCAGTTCTGCTATCCGGCTGCGTTCCGACAAGGGCTCGATGGCGAGCTGTATGGTGCCGCCGCACGGCAGCCCGAAGCGGTGCGCTTCGTCGGCGGTGATGCCATAGGTGACGATCTCGGGGCGGGTATGGACGATGCCCTGTTCCCGCACCCTGGCAATCAGGTCGTCTTCGACGCAGCCGCCCGAAACCGAGCCGATCACCTGGCCATCTTCATTGACCGCCAGCGTGGCGCCTTCGGGCCGGGGACTGGAACCCCAGGTCCGAATCACCGTGACCAGTTCACATTTGCGTCCCTGGCCGATCCATCGCTCGCAGGTCTTGAGTACTTCGAGGTCTATGCTGTCCATTGTCTGCCATTGCCATGATGTCGTTAAAGCGACTATGCCACAGGAATCGATGGAGGGCATTGCGGTGGGCCGGGCCGTGGACTTAGTTAATCGGCTGCATGCTCATGCTTTCCTACAAAGCGATAAGAGAATGTCCGATAGTGTAAAAATTAACATTCTTGTAATCTATTCACATGAATACCGTTGCAATGCGAGCCGGTTCTGATACGGGTCGGATCTGTCCGCACCGTTTATCTGCGTGACCGCTTCTGCCTTAATGGAACGGCTTGTCGACCGACTGGCCTCCTGCGTCTGGCGATACAAGTCACTGCGTCTGCGTTAAGCAACGACGCCTGGCGACGCATTGCGTTCAATTAGCGCTGCACGTGCCAACCAGGAGATAGCATGCCGACCATATTAGTGTTTTCCCATCTGCGCTGGGATTTTGTCTATCAGCGGCCCCAGCATCTGCTTACCCGGCTGGCCGAACATTACAAGATATGTTTCTTTGAAGAACCCAGCTTCCGCCCCGGTCAAGGCGGGCTCGAATGCTCCACGCCTCACCCGAACATCACTGTCTGCAAGCCGCATACGCCGGTCGAGATGCCAGGCTTCCACGACGATCACCTGCCCTACCTGAAGAAAATGGTGCGCGAACTGGTTCGCGACGGCGAGGAAACCATCGTCTGGTTCTATACGCCGATGGCCTTGCCGCTGCTTCAGGAGTTGCCTGCGAGCCTGGTCGTGTACGACTGCATGGATGAACTTGCCGCGTTCAAGAATCCGCCGCGCCAGTTGCTGCAGCGGGAAAACTCGCTGCTCAAGCGCGCCGAGATCGTCTTTACCGGCGGGCCTAGCCTGTATAACGCAAAGAAAGACCGCCATCCCAATGTGCACTGCTTCCCGAGCAGCGTCGACGTGGCGCATTTTGCGCAGGCACTGGACCGCGCCAATGCGCATCCTGCGCATCGCGATATTCCCGGCCCGCGCCTGGGTTTCTACGGCGTCATCGATGAGCGCTTCGACACCGAACTGATAGGCAAGCTGGCGCTGGCGCATCCACAGTGGCAGATCGTGCTGGTCGGCCCGGTCGTGAAGATCGACCCGGCGACGCTGCCGCGCCATGACAACATTCATTACCTCGGACAGCAGTCCTATGAAGACTTGCCCAAGCTGCTGGCCGGCTGGGACGTGTGCCTGATGCCTTTCGCCATGAACGAGTCGACCCGCTTCATCAGCCCGACCAAGTCGCTCGAATACATGGCAGCCGAGCTACCCATCGTCAGCACCCCGGTGCGTGACGTGGTGGACCTGCACAGCGACGTGGTCGCCATCGCCGGAACGCCGGAGGAATTCATCGCCGCCTGCGAGGCCGCGTTGCTGATTTCGGCCGAGGAGCGTGCAAGCCAAGTCCAGCAGATGCGCGACAAGCTCACCCGCACGTCGTGGAACGCCACGGCGATCGCCATGCGCGACCTGATGAACGCGATGGAACAGACGGTGCGCGAACGCGCAGCAGCGGCCGCGGCCGCTGCCGCTGCCGAGCCGGTCGCCGCGGGCAACGTCAACAAGCTGTACAGCCAGCAGCCGGCGCGCAGCTACGGCACGGTAGTGATCGGCGCAGGCCCGACCGGCCTGTCGGCTGCCTACCATCTCGACCAGGATACCTTGCTGCTGGAGCGCAACGAGAACGTAGGGGGATGGTGCCGTTCGATCGAGGACCAGGGTTTTACCTTCGACTACGCCGGCCACATCATGTTCTCCAACGACCCTTATGTGCTGGAGTTGTACCAGACCCTGCTGGGCGACAACCTGCACTGGCAGAACCGCGAGGCGTGGGTCTACAGCAAGGGCGTGCATACCCGCTACCCTTTCCAGGGCGCGCTGTATGGCCTGCCGCCCAAGGTCATCACCGAATGCATTACCGGCGCCATCGAGGCACGTTATGGCAGCAGCCGGCAGCCCGACACCACGTCGAGCGCGGCCAACTGCAAGATCGCCAGCGGCGACGTGAAGGACCTGGACGACTGCTGCGCCGACGGCGCGGCACTGCCGTCGACGGCAACCGCCTCTTCCCCATCGTCGTCCTCGCCCAGCGCGGTGGCGCTGCCGGGCCAGGCCCCGCGCAACTTCGAGGAATTCATCTACAAGGTCTGGGGCGCCGGCATCGCGAAGCATTTTGCCGTGCCGTATAACCGCAAGCTGTGGACCGTACCCCTGACCGAGATGGAAACGTCCTGGCTGGGCGGACGGGTGCCCCTGCCCGACCTGAATGAAATCATCGAGGGTGCGCTGGAGCCTGTCGCCAGGCCGATGGGGCCGAATGCCCGCTTCGGTTATCCGCTGAAAGGCGGTTTCGAGGCGCTGATGAAGGGTTTCCTGCCCCATATCAAGGGCACGGTCGAAACCAGTGCCAAGGTGGTTGAGCTGGTGCCGCAGGAAAAACTGGTTGCGCTGGCAGACGGCCGCCGCTTCCATTACGACCAGCTGGTCAGCACCATGCCGCTGCCCGAACTGGTAAAGGTCATTGGCGCCAATGCGCCGGCGGAAGTGCATGCGGCGGCATCCGGCCTCCGCCACATTTCGATCCGCTGCGTCAACCTGGGTATCGCCCGTGAAAACATCACTGACAAGCACTGGATCTATTACCCGGAAGACAGCATCTTCCATCGCATTTTCGTGCAGGGCAATGCCAGCCCGCATTGCAATCCACCGGGCGGCTTCGGGCTGACCTGTGAAATTTCCTACTCCGAGCACAAGCCGCTGCCGGTGGACGGCGAGGCGCTGGTGGCGCGCTGCATGGCAGACCTGGTGAAGGTCGGACTGCTGACGCCGGAAGACCGGCTGCTGACGTCCAGCCTGGTGGACATGCCCTATGCCTACGTGCTGTACGACCATGCGCGGGCAAGGAACGTGGCCCTGATACGCGACTGGATGGCGCAACACGACATCGTGCTGTCCGGCCGTTACAGCGAATGGGAGTACTACAACTCCGACCATGCCTTCCTGGCCGGGCGCAAGGCGGCACAGTCAGTGGAAGCCATGCGACCGAAGAAAAGGGCATTGGGCTTGAACGAGTGAATTTCACGCTCAAGGAAGGCAGGGCCTGCCGCGCTTGCGGTGGCAGGCCCTGCCCTTGCCGTGACGAATACAAACCAGAGACTGCACAGGGCGGCGGTACGATGCTGCCCGCCAAGTTGAGGATCCAGGTATGACGATGTCAAGCAGTACCCGGCGGCAGCCGGGGCCGCCCGAGCTTTGGGGCGGCATTGAATGCACGGTAGCAAGAGTGCACGATACAGTGCGTGACCAGGCCAGGGAAACCGGTCATTGGGACCGCGAACAGGACCTGGACCAGATTGCGGCGCTCGGCATCCGTACGCTGCGTTATCCGGTGCTATGGGAAACCATCGCCCCCGATGCGCCCGGACAGTGCGACTGGCGCTGGCACGACCGGCGGCTGGAGAAAATGCGGGAACTCGGCATCAGCCCGATCGCCGGCCTCGTGCACCATGGCAGCGGCCCGCGCTATACCAACCTGGCCGACATGGCCTTTCCCGAACTGCTCGCGCAACATGCGGCCGATGTCGCCGCGCGCTATCCCTGGATAGACAAGTACACCCCTGTCAACGAACCGCTGACCACGGCCCGCTTTTCCGGCCTGTACGGCCACTGGTATCCGCATGGGACAGATGACGCCACCTTTCTCCGCACCCTGATCAACCAGTGCCGCGGCGTGGTGCTGTCCATGGCAGCGATACGCCGGGTCAATCCCGCCGCGCAGCTGGTGCAGACCGAGGACATGGGCAAGGCCTTCAGCACGCCGCACCTGCAGTACCAGGCCGACCATGAGAACCAGCGCCGCTGGCTCAGCTTCGACCTGCTGTGCGGCCGCGTCGACCGCGACCATCCCTGGCATCCGCGTTTCCTGAAAAACGGCATCGGCGAGGATGAACTGGCTTTTTTTGTCGAGCATGCCTGTCCGCCAGACATCATCGGCATCAACCACTACCTGACCAGCGAGCGCTACCTGGACGAGCGCGACGAGCTGTTTCCGGAGCACCATCGCAGCGGCAATGAACGCGACCGCTATGCCGACGTCGAAGCGGTGCGCATCGACTTCGAAGGCAGGCCGACCGGGCCGCTGGCCCGGCTGCGCGAAGTGTGGGACCGCTACGGCCTGCCGATCGCGGTGACCGAGGTCCATCATGGCAACACCCGCGACGAGCAATTGCGATGGCTCAAGGAAGTGTGGGACGCCGCCTGCCAGATGCGCGAGGAAGGCGCCGACCTGCGGGCGGTAACCATCTGGTCCCTGTTCGGCTGCGTCGACTGGAACACGCTGCTGACCCAGCGCAACGGATTTTACGAACCCGGCGTGTTCGACGTCCGCTGCGATCCGCCGCGTCCTACCGCGCTGGCCATGGCAGCGAGCTCGCTGGCCCGCACCGGCGACTTCAGCCACGCGGTGCTGGACCATGCGGGCTGGTGGCACCGGCACGACCGCTATTACCAGCCGCCGCAGCGCGAGCCGCGCTCGCCGGCGCTGGTGCAGCGACCGCGCGTGATCGCCATCACCGGCGCCACCGGCACGCTGGGCCGTGGCTTCGCCCGCGTCTGCACGCAGCGCGGGCTGCCGCATGTGCTGCTGTCGCGCAGCGAGATGGACATCACCAACCCGCAGTCGGTCGACGCCGCGCTGGAGCGGGTGCGGCCCTGGGCCGTCATCAACGCGGCAGGTTACGTCCGGGTCGACCAGGCGGAAAAGGAGCAGGAACGCTGCTTCCTGGAAAACGCGCATGGCGCCGAGACCCTGGCCCGCGCCTGCGCCCGGTCGGGCATCCATTACGTCGCCTTCTCGTCCGACCTGGTGTTCGACGGCACCCTGGGTCGGGCCTACGTGGAAAGCGACGAAGTGTGCCCGACCGGCGTCTACGGCCGCAGCAAGGCGACCGCCGAAAGGCTGGTCAAGCAAGCCTTTCCGGAAGCGCTGGTGGTGCGCACCAGCGCTTTCTTCGGCCCGTGGGACACGTATAACTTCGTCCACATGACGCTGCGCGCGCTGAAGGAAGGCCGGCGGGTCGAGGCGAGCGACGCGGTGATGGTCTCGCCGACCTATGTGCCCGACCTGGTGCATGCAGCGCTCGACCTGCTGATCGACCGTTCGGCCGGGGTCTGGCACCTGGCCAACCAGGGCGTCATTTCCTGGCATGAACTGGCCGCGCGCGCTGCCAGCGAAGCCGGCATCGACAGCCGGAACCTGGTCCGTGCCGGCGGCGGGCAGGCCAGCGCCACCGCGCTGTCCTCGGAACGCGGGCTGCTGCTGCCGACGCTTGAAGGCGCGTTGCAGCGCTACGTCAGGGACATGGCCCAGGTGTGAGCTGGGCAGCCTGCCTGTGGATCCCGGCATCAAACAGCGCGACGCGACGCAACGCCCGGCACGAATTATTTGTGCCGGGCGATTCTTTATTGAATCCTTTTCGACTGCCGCAATCAAACCGCAACCCAGGTGACCGGAGATAACATTGGAGCAAAAGCACGGCACACAAGCAATTTCCACAGGCCCGCAATTCACGCTGGAACTGACCAAGCCCGATGGCCGCGCGATGACGCTGTACGGCTGCGGCGGCCCGGTGCGCGTGGATGGCCCGGTGCCCAGCCCGTTCCCCGACCCGCTGCATGCGAATCCGCACCTGCGCTGGCACCCGTTGCGCGGGGAGTGGATCACCTACGCGGCCTACCGCCAGGGCCGCACCTTCCTGCCGCCGCCCGAGTACAACCCGCTGGCCATCTGCGTGGACCCGGCCAATCCGACGGAACTGCCGGCCGGCGACTATGCGATAGCGGTATTTGAAAACCGTTTTCCATCGCTCTCGCCCGATGCCCACGACGCGCCGGCGGCGCTGGTCGAGACCGCGCCCGGCACCGGACTGTGCGAAGTCGTCGTCTTCACCACCGACCCCAAGGCCTCGCTCGGCGCACTGCCGCTGCCGCAGATCGAACTGCTGCTGCAGGTCTGGGGCGACCGCACGCAGCGCGCGGCGAAGCGCGGCAACATCCAGTACGTGCTGCCATTCGAGAACCGCGGCGCCGAGGTGGGCGTGACGCTGCATCATCCGCATGGGCAGATCTATGCGTATCCGTTCGTGCCGCCGGTGCCGGCGCGGATGCAGGCGACGCAGCAGGCATTTCATGCGCAGCATGGCAAATCGCTGCTGGGCGACATGGTGCAGAAGCACATGAAGGCGGGCACCAACATGGTGTACCAGGGGGACCATGCAGTGGCTTTCGTGCCGGCCTGCGCACGCTATCCGTATGAGGTCTGGGTCTCCACCATCGAGCCGGTCGCCTACTTCCACGAACTGTCGGACGCGCAGCGCGCCGACCTGGCGCGCGCGCTGAAGACCGTTCTGCTCAAGTACGACGGGCTGTGGCAGCGCCCCTTTCCTTACCTGATGGCCTGGTACCAGGCGCCGACCGACGGCCAGCCGCATCCGGAAGCCTTCCTGCACGCGGAGTTCTCGCCGCCCTACCGGACCCGTGACCGGCTGAAGTACCTGGCCGGCACCGAACTCGGCGCCGGCATGTTCGCCATGGACGTGCTGCCCGAGGAGAAGGCGCGCGAGCTGCAGCAGGTGCAGATCACCCTGGACTAAAGACAAGGCGGGAAACGATGCAAGAACGCAGCACGGAAATTGAACGGAAACTCGGCATCATGCGCGACTGCCTGCGCCAGAGCGGCGCGGCGATGCTGCGGCTGCGCGGCACCGACTGGTTTGCCTGGGCCACTGCGGGCGGCTCGAACACGGTGCTGCTGGCCGCTGAAACCGGTGTCGCCGAAGTCGCCGTGACGGCCAGCCATGCATATGTGCTGACCGACGAGATCGAGGCGCAACGGCTGCAGGACGAGGAAGTGCCGACCGGTTATGAATGGCAGGTGTCGCCGTGGGCCGACGCCGGGGTGCGCGCACGATTCGCCAGCGAACTGGCCGCCGGTGGCAAGGTGCTATCGGACCGGCCCGCGGCGGGCGAACAAGGTCTGCCCGCGGAATTTATCCGGCAGCGCTATTGCCTGATGGATAGCGAGATCAGTCGTTACCGCGAGGTCGGCCTGCTGGCGGCGCAGGCAATGACGGAGGTGATGGGCGCCGCGCGGCCGGGCTGGACCGAATTCGAGCTGGCCGGCGCCGGCGCCGAAGCATTGTGGGCGCGTGGCCTGCATCCGACGCTGACGCTGGTGGCCAACGAGCGCCGGTTGCCGATCTATCGCCATGCGACGCCGACCCGGGAGCGCCTGGGCAAGCGCGCGATGCTGGTGTTCTGCGCCCGCGGCTACGGCCTGTACGCCAACCTGACCCGCTTTGTGCATTTTGCCGGCGCCGCGCCGCAGCCTGCATTCCCCGCGCTTCTGGAGATCGAGGCGGCCGGCCTTGCGGCATGCCGGCCGGGCGTGCCGCTGTCCGACGTGTATGCGGCGCTGGACCAGGCGTACCGCCAGCATGGTTTTGCCGACGGCATACGGCGCCATCACCAGGGTGGCAACTGCGGCTACCTGTCGCGCGAGATCGTCGCCACCCCGGCCACCGGCGAACCGCTGGCGGCGCGCATGCCTATTGCATTCAACCCCAGCCTGCCCGGCATCAAGCTGGAAGACACCTTCCTGGTCCACGACGACGGCCTGGAGAACCTGACGTTCGACCCGGCCTGGCCGGCAATCACGCATGCATCGCGGCAGCGCGCGCTGCCGCTGGAATCGGAGGCAGCATGAGCGACGACACATCCCGTTTCTTTGCCGGCGGCGGCGTCCAGGTATCGGCGCCGGGACGCGTCAACCTGCTGGGCGAACATACCGACTACAACGACGGCTTCGTGCTGCCGGTGGCGATCCCGCAGCGTACCTATGTGCAGGCCGCGCCCAGCACCGACGGCCGCTTCCATGTCTACTCGAGCAATCTCGACGAACATGCCGAGTTCGACGCCGATGGCGAACTGCCGGACGGCTATGCGCGCTACGTGGCCGGCTGCGTGCATGTGCTGCGCGACCATGGCGTCGCCGTGCCGCCCCTCTCCATGAAGGTGCATTCGGGCGTGCCGATGGGGTCCGGCCTGTCCTCCAGCGCGGCGCTGGAAGTGGCGGTGCTGCGCGCGCTGCGCCAGATGCTGCACCTGGACCTGGACGACGTGCAGATCGCGCAATATGCGCAGGAAGCCGAGATACGCTACGCCGGTGTGCAATGCGGCATCATGGACCAGATGGCGTCCAGCCTTGCCGACACCGGCCACATGCTGTTCCTCGACACCCGCACGCTGGAACGAAGGGTGCTGCCGATGCCGGAAGGCACCGAACTGATCGTGATCGATTCCGGCGTGGCCCGCACGCTTGCCACCAGCAAGTACAACGAGCGCTTCGCCGAGTGCCGCGAGGCGGCGCGCCTGCTGGGCGTGCCCATGCTGCGCGACGTGACCGATGTGGCCGCGCTGGAGGCGCTGCCAGCGGTGCTGAAAAAGCGCGCGCGCCATGTCGTCACTGAAAACGCGCGGGTGCTGGCGGCCATCGCCGACGGCGTCGACGGCGCCGCCTTCGGCACGCTGATGAACGCGTCCCATGCCAGCCTGCGCGACGATTATGAAGTCTCCGTGCCGGCGCTCGACACGCTGTGCGACATGCTGCGCGCCGAGTCCGGCGTCTACGGCGCGCGCCTGACCGGCGCCGGCTTCGGCGGCGCCTGCGTGGCGCTGTGCGAGAAGCCGCGCGCGGCAGCGATCGCCTCTGCCGTCACCGAGCGCTACAACCGCGACCGCCTGCTGCAACTGGCAGGCGTGCTGCTGCCGGCGCCCAAAGCCGATGCGGAACAGCCGCAACCCTTGTTCGATTGAATGAATTGACTGGATTGACTGAAAGGAAAGACATGGCCGACGCCTATCCGCGACCGCAACTGGTGCGCCCCAACTGGACCTCGCTCAACGGCCCGTGGAAATTCACGTTCGACAATGAGCAGCGTTTCGACATGACGGCGCGCCCGGTCGAATGGACGCACCAGATCAACGTGCCCTTCCCGCCCGAATCGCCGCAAAGCGGCATCAATGACCGTGGCTTCCACCTGGCCTGCTGGTACCAGCGCGAGTTCGACTGCGCACCGGGCAACGACCGCGTGATGCTGCATTTCGGCGCGGTGGACTACAAGGCAACCGTCTGGGTCAACGGCCACCGGGTCGCCATCCACGAAGGCGGGCATTCGCCGTTTTCCGCCGACATCACCAGCGCGCTGGCCGCCTCCGGCAAGCAGACGGTGACGGTCTATGCCGAAGACGACCCGCATGACCTGGCCAAGCCGCGCGGCAAGCAGGACTGGCAGCTCGAAGCGCATTCGATCTGGTACCCGCGCACCACCGGCATCTGGCAGGCGGTCTGGATCGAGCGTGTGCCGCGCACGTTTATCCACAAGCTGCAATGGACGCCGCATTTCGAGAACTTCGAAATCGGCTGCGCGGTATACATACAGGGCGACCCCGAGGACGACCTGTCGGTCGAGGTCGAGATCATGCATGGCGACAAGGTGCTCGCCTCGGACATGTACAAGGTCATCGGCAACGAGGCGCATCGCAAGATCGGCCTGTCCGACCCCGGCATCGACGACTCGCGCAACGAGCTGCTGTGGTGTCCGGAACGGCCGACGCTGCTCGACGCCCGCGTCACGCTGCGGCGCGGCAACGTGGTGCTGGATGAAATCACCTCGTACACCGCGATGCGCTCGGTCGCCATCTCGCGCGACCGCTTCATGCTCAATGGCCGGCCATACCACCTGCGCCTGGTGCTGGACCAGGGCTACTGGGACGACAGCCTGATGACCGCGCCGTCCGACGATGCGCTCAGGCGCGATGTCGAGCTGGCCAAGGAAATGGGCTTCAATGGCGTGCGCAAGCACCAGAAGATCGAGGACCCGCGCTACCTGTACTGGGCCGACAGGCTGGGCCTGATGGTGTGGGAGGAAATGCCGTCGGCCTACCGCTTTACGAACAAGGCCATTACCCGCATGGTGCAGGAATGGACCGAGGTGATAGACCGTGACTACAGCCATCCGTGCATCGTGGTCTGGGTGCCGTTCAACGAGTCCTGGGGCGTGCCCAACCTGATGTCGACGCAGTCGCACCGCAATGCGGTCGAGGCGCTGTACCACCTCACGCGCACGCTGGACAGCACCCGCCCTGTCATCGGTAACGACGGCTGGGAAGCGGCGGCGACCGACATCATCGGCATCCACGACTACGACCCCAGCCCGGAAAAAATCCGCGCGCGCTACAACGACAAGACCCAGGAACTGTTCGACCGCAGGCGTCCTGGCGGGCGCATCCTGACGCTGGACGGCTACCCGCACCGCGGCCAGCCCATCATGCTGACCGAGTTCGGCGGCATCGCCTGCGTCCGGCCGCAGCAGAACGCCGGCACCACCTGGGGCTATTCCACCGCCAGCGAGGCCGCGGAATTTGCCGACAAGTACCGCAAGCTGCTGGCGGTGGTCAACACCACGACCATGTTCAGCGGTTTCTGCTACACCCAGTTCACCGACACCTTCCAGGAAGCCAACGGCCTGCTCTACGCCGACCGCACGCCCAAGTTCCCGATCGAGCAGATCGCCGCAGCGACCAGGGCGACGCGCTACGGTTATGACGGCAGTCCGGCGGAGGTGGAAGTGAGCGGCGGCGATGCGCCGAAGGGATGATCGGAAATCCGTATTTTCGTAGGGTGTAATAAGCGAAGCGCATTACACCATTCGTCATACGGGAAAGGCAGTGGCCAGCGCATTTTCATGCTGGCTTGCAGCAGAAGCGCCACTTCCGCGCAGCGACAGTTGCCGTTGCATTAAGCCCCGCGCAGC